>JAYVQB010000283.1:0-6778 GCA_043757085.1 Verrucomicrobiota bacterium | reverse complement strand
AGCCTGGTCATGCCATCTTGTTGCACAAGTGGCTGGTTCATCGGACTGCAGAACCAATTGGGAAGCCACGCAGTTTGACCGCTGAATTCTGGTTCGTGGATGGCCGCGCCCGGAGCGTGGTCACTGGTTATCATGAATTACCGGAGTATATCGGCACAGTGGAACGGAGGCCATATCCATGCGTGAGCTTGCTGGCGGGGGAATGCATGGAGTTGCGCAAACGCTTTGAAGATGTAGAGCGTTATGCGCGCAGCCTTGAGCAGGAACGACTCCAGTTGCGCAACAATACCAAAGGAAGTGATGCGCGATGAGTGCCTTGGTGACGCCAAATATGCTTTTCCTTCATGCGCCCAAAACCGGCGGCACTTGGGTGACTGTCGCATTGCAAGCCGCTGGAGTCTCTTATGAAAGGGTTTGGACCCGTCTGGGCCCGGGCAGCCGCGGCCACGCGACGCTCCGTGAATCGGTCGCATTCAATGACAGATTCACGTTCGCCTTCGTCCGCCATCCGCTGGATCTTTACCGTTCGGAGTGGGCCAACGAAATGCGGGTTGGCTGGCCTGAAAACCGCCAGCTTCACGATCTGCGGTCGGATCATTTTCCGACTTTTGTGAGCCGGGTCATCGAGAGGCATCCGGGTTATTACAGCAAACGTCTCGCGCAGTTCACCGGCCCGCCAGACGCGCCGATCAATTTTGTGGGCCGCCATGAATCGTTGGTGGATGATCTGGTTCGTGCGTTATCACTGGCAGGTGAGGAATTCGACGAGGTCGGTCTTCGAGCCGTGCCGCCGGCCAACCGCAATGACTACACCAGGCATCATGCAAAATATGATCGCGCTCTGGCGGAAAGAGTGATCGAATCCGAGCAGGAGGCGATCCAGCGGTGGTATGCCGATGATCCGCTGCCCTCGCGCGTGCTTGAGCAAATTTGATCAGGAAGAGTTGCCATTGGCATCCTGTGCTTCCTTAATCAGGGCGGCATTTTGCTCCCGAAGTTCCGCAATCGACTTTTCCAATAGCGCAATTCGTTTGTCGTGCTCGCTGGTGACGCGGACCACGGCTTCATCAAAAGGCTTGCGCTGCTTTTCGATACGAAGGAGCATTTTCTGCAAGACCTTGCGCGGTCCTTGGAAAATGAGTGAGCCAAGCGATGAGACGGCGCCATTCACATCGAGTGATCGTCTGCCTTCCTTGCGCAGGGACTTTACCGATGCTGAACGAGAAGGTAAATTTTCTTCTTCCATGGCGTCTTCCATTTTTGCCGGGGGTTTCTGGGAACGCAAAGCCTTCCAGCGAGTTTCGACCGCAGCGGCGCAACGCTCTGGATTAAACTTCCCGGCCAGTTCTGCTGCGGCGATGCTTCCTTTTTTTGCTGCTTCTTCCTTGTTAAAATAAACATGACGCATGAGTTCAGCGGCGTGTTGCAGGTCGGGTTCGGCCCATTTTGCCTTCGCGGGATAAGGGTCGGAACCGGGGCCGACGGATGCCAGCTGGTAACGGCAAAGATAGCTGTTGCCCTCGTTCATGAAATCCACATTGCCCGAATAAGCGGTGGCGATGACAGGCTTTTTCTGAAGCATCGCTTCCGCCATCGTCAGGCCGAGCCCTTCGCTGCGATGGAGTGAGACATAGCAGTCACACGCTGCGGTGAGCGCCTGATTGGTGCCGGCGTCCAAGTAGCCGGAGAAAATGGTGATGTCTTTCCGGTTCCGCGCGGCATGGCGCAGATGCTCAAGGTCTGCCATGTGTGCGTCACCGTTGATGCCCTTGATAACCAAGGATGGTCCTTCACCCTCATGGAAGGCGAGTTTGAAGGCCTCAATGACGCCGAGTGGATTTTTGCGACGAAAAACGCTGTGAAAGTCGAAACTGAAAAGAAAGAAATAGCCATCAGGAATCCCCGCCGCGCCTCGGTTCAAGGGTGTGGGTGACGTGGCGACGCCAAAGGGCAGCGGAATGGTGTGAACAGGCACCGGAGAAACAGCGGCCAGTGTCTTGCGAACAAATTCTGTAGCGACCCAGACTTCATCAACTTCCCGAAAGGCTGTGTGCAGATGTTTGGGAAACATTTCCACTTCCCAAAACCAGAGACCGATGATGCGACGCTTCTGAAAATACTCCCGACCAAGTCGGCGGCGCACCGAGGCCACGCTATCTGCATTCACGCAGAGAACACAACAATCGTAGGCTTCGTCGGGTGGCAGCGCAGATGTTTTGTGATTACGGAACGGATCCAGTTGTCGGCTGGGCGAAGAAGAGTCGATCGAGGTGGCGAAGGGAATGGTGGAGTTCTCCAAGCCCAGCGTAAGGAGCCGCGCGGCCTGGCCCACGCCCGACTCGGTGCGCAGATAGCCTATGACTTCCATTCCCGGCACAAGTTTTACCGCCCGCGCTTTCTGCGCGATTGCTATCTGGGTGGGAAGAAGTTGGGGAGGCAGGGAGAATTGTTTTGGCCCGTCATTGATAATCCAGTCAACCAGTCGGCCAGCATCGCGGCCAGAGGGATCAGGAAAGGCCTTGATTAAATCCGGGCGGATGGCTCGCAGCATCAGGGCGAGGCGTGGAACAGGCACACCATTCCCATGCAGGGTCTGCGGCTCCATGAGCCAGTTGTAAAACAAATGCTCGCCGTCAATACCGAAGGGCGAGGGCGGCAAAGCCGTATGCTCTTTTTCTGCCCGCACCAATTCACGCAAGAATGCCCGGCGCAGACTGAGCGCGATTTTTCCGCCACCCGGAAATTCGTTGAACGGATAATCAAGGGAGACATCCGCGCATTCTTCTTGTGCCGCATGCACCGCCTTGATGTAATTTTCCGCAAGCACAGTCAATGCTGGGTGCTTGCTGAGGAGGATGCGGGGACGCCCCGCATGATGCCTCGTGAGCAGGTGCGGAGTCTGCTCGTTCAATCCGCTGTAGTGGAAGAACGAAAGTGGTCTGCCATTCACGGAATATTTTCCATCAGTAATGGCCACTGGCCGGCTGTCGGCGTTCCAGTAGGCCACATTGAACGTCTCATCTTTTGAGATATAGCAGTCGAACAGACTGGGCGCGAAGTCGATCCAGCGCTGGTCGGTGAAGCGCTGCTCTTCCGGTGCGCTGTAACATTCTCGCATCAGGCGTTCCTTCCACCAGGCGATGAAGCGGCCTGCGCTCCGATTCATTCCGAGGAAGCCCAGATTGTAAATGCCGCTGCCCATGATGTCTGATTCCGCCGGCTGGCAACCGTCGCGTGGCATCGGTTGCAGCACATGCGGCGTCAGCACCAGATCGTGTGTCTCCACTGCCTCCACTAGGCTGGTCATCGGAGCAAAGAATTCGATATCCGGGTCGATGTAAAAAACAGGCAATCCTGAAAAACGCATCACCGTTTCCATCATCCACGGTTTGAAGGCCGTGGAAACTTCCGTGAGATCGTATGCCATGCGGAAGTAGGCGATCTCAACCGGCGGCAACCCAATATCACCCACACGCAAAATATGAATGCCCCTGCGCTCCACAGCCTTATCCGATAAGGGCGCGAGCGGCGCGTCATCAATCAACAACAGCCAGAAATCCGCATCGGGGTGTTGCGCCTTGAGCGAGTCGTGCAGCACCAATGCCCGCGCCAAGTAGTTGGACGCGAGAATCGTGCAGACGGCAAAAGCTGAAGGAGCGGATTCCATGTTGAAGCGGGGCTTTTGTCTATCATTCCCTGCCAGATCATCAAGCAAGAATGCGCTGTGTCTGGCATTCATACGCAACACCAAAGTTGACCGGACATTTTTTTCTGCGCCTTTAGCCTCCGCCCTGATGCAAAAAACGATTCCTCATTTCTCAGCACTATCCGCCCTGCGGTTCTTCGTCGCCGTAACGATCGCGTTTGGACATACGATGGGATATCTGAACAAGATCGAAACTGAATGCCTCAACAAGCTCGGAATCCCCACGCTCATGGTTTTTTTCCATGTGCTTTCGGGGTTTACTCTGGCCTATATTTACCCGCAACTAAATGACCGGGCACAGGTCTTCAGGTTCTGGCTGGCGCGGATTGGGAGAATCTGGCCGGTGCATATCCTTGTCCTGGCGCTTATTATCGTGTGCTTCCCCGAGCGGAACGCCAACAATGGAGCATGGTGGTGGAGTTTCTTTTCCAATGCGACCCTGACCCAAAGCTGGTTTCCGGCGTTTGGCGCACCATTGGCATTCAACGGACCAGCTTGGACGATCTCGACCGAGCTTGCCCTCTACTTGCTGTTTCCTTTTCTCATCCAGAGATGGCAGCGCATTTGGTGCTGGGCTTTGCCGGCGTTCTTCTTGCTGGCGCTGAGCGTGACGATTTTTGCGAGCTATTCAGACGCCAATCCGGCTTCGTTCTTTCATCGCCTGAAGATCGATCCCACCGGTTTCGTCTATCTTCATCCGAGCACACGTTTATTTGAATTCGCGGTAGGTATGACCCTAGCGCTTTTCTGGGAAAAAGCATCCGCCTGCTGCCGTGCAGGAACTCGACTGGGGACAGCTCTGGAAATAGGTGCGCTGGCCTTCGTCATGATGACCATAGTCGGCAGTCCCATCGCCACTGAAGCGCTCAGGGCAAAATTTCATTTTGGAAATGTGTGGAGCCTCTGGCTGGAGCGCATGTTGCTTCCACTCGTGCCCTATGCCTGCCTCGTCTTGATCTTCTCACTGAACCGGGGATATATCTCACGCGCCCTCAGCGGTCGCTGGCTGGTGTTTCTCGGGGAACTCAGCTTCTCCATCTACTTGGTCCACGTGCTGCTGATCTGGCTGATAATCTCCAGTCCATTGACTCCGCTCAAGGTGTGGGGCAGTTCAGCGGCTTTCTGGTGTTGCGTGTTACTGGCCGCGCACCTTATTTACACACTGTGGGAGCAGCCGTGGCGCAAGTTCTTCAGGAGTCTGCTGCCGCTTCAAGACATCAAATTGATACCAGATGCCATTCCTGAGCGTCCGTCCTTGAAATCCAGATGGCGCCTACCAGCGCTGGAATTCGTCCTATTGGCAGCGCTGCTTTCTGCCGTGCACTGGGAGAAACGTGTTCGCTCTCACCTGCAATATATCACGGAGGCACAGGCCAAGAATTTGGTCAAAAAGAGTCTGCCAAAACTGCTCAACGTGCAGTTCGGCGACGGATTTGTTCTTGAAGGCGTCATTCACCAATGGTCGGAATCCGGTCTGCAACTCCAACTGGTGTGGCGCAGCCTGAAAGAACAAGGCCTGGATAAAATTGTGGCCGTTCACTGCATTGATGCCGATGGGAAACTGCTTGGAGGAGCAGATTATCCGCAGGAGGTCAATCGAAAGAGGGTCGCCATTGGAGAGCGCTGGGTGGACACCGTCATGCTGCGCCATAACCAGCTCAAGGAAGCTGCCAGCATAGGACTGGGAATGTATCGGCTAGGAGAAGATCTGATTCCAATCGACCGAGGCAGGCGTGACTGGCGGGACAGACGGCTGCTCATCGATATCGCAACTCAACTTCCATCTGTAACGGGCCAAACAGCAGCGGGTCCCGCGCAATTTTAAAAATTTAGAATTATGCGTGAAGTGTCTTGCTCGCGTAAGAGAAGTGAATATCAAAACCGCCATTCTAACAGATAATCAATGGGAGAGCTTTCACCGTGCTGGCTATCTGCATCTTGGTCAGGTGCTTATCGAAGATGAAGTCGCAGCCCTGAAGCTACGCGCTGATAACCTAGCCTTGGGCGTCTGGAAAAACCCAGATGTGCAGATGCAACTCGATACCGGAGGCGTCTATGAAGAATTGCCTGCCGCAGTGCCACAGTTTGATAAAGGCACGCACCTTTATCGGAAAATTCAGGGACTCGAGAATGACGATGTCTTCCTTCGCCTCATCCAAAAGCCGGTGTGCCTTGAAGTTTGCGCCGAAATGTATGGCCGACACGCTGCCATTTCTCTTTTCCGAGCCATGGTCATGAACAAGCCAGCGGGACAGGGAACTAATCTTCCATGGCATCAAGACGGAGGTAACGTTTGGGCGCTTGACCGCGATCCGCTGGTGACGATCTGGGTCGCGCTTGATGATGCCACAACTGAAAACGGATGTATGGACTGCATCCCGGGCAGTCATAGGCTTGGACTTCTCAGCCTGTTCAGTAGCACGGTGTCAGATGAAAATGTAAAGCTGCATTGTCCACCCGAGAAGGTGCAGCCGCTCGAGGTTAAATCTGGCCACGCCATCTTGCTACACAACTGGCTGATTCATCGCTCCGGCGTGAATCCCTCACCAGTGCCGCGCCGCGCTTTCACCATGTGTTGCATGGACGGCCGCACACGCAGCACGCTCACGGGCAATCATTTTCCCCTGATTTCAGGCACGCTTGACGAGGGGTTCGGGCTTTATTTTAAGCGGTTGCTTGATGAGCGGACGGCCCTTCAGCAAAAGGCTCGCGACTCGGAAGAGTATGCGAAAAGTCTGGAGGCGGACAACAAAGTTCTAAGGCAAATGCGTGAGGAGGCTGAGAAATATGCTCTGAGCCTTGAATCGGAACGGACAAGGCTGTTGCAGCAAGAAGCCGAGCGCAAACAACGCGAGGAACAGAAACGACTCGCGAAACTCGAAGCGGCAATGCAGAAGAAACTCGCGAAGTCAGATCCATGATTCAATGAAGCTCCTGCTCCTCGCAGATGTCTCAGGCAGCACTTCGCATGTGGGCGATGAGGCGATGCTGGAGGCGAACATCGCGCTCTTTCGTCAACTGGTGCCCGGCTGTGAAATCTCAGTCGCGGCGGGCCTTGGCTGGGACGGAAGC
>JAYVQB010000282.1:0-6785 GCA_043757085.1 Verrucomicrobiota bacterium | reverse complement strand
CGATCTCGGCCTTTTCTACCATTCAAGCTGCAATGAGCCAGGTGTCGCGGGCGTGGTGCGCATCGTGAGCGAAGGCAAGCCGGACCCGACCCAGTTCGACTCGAAGTCAGAATATTTTGACAAGGGCAGCAGGAAGGAAGAACCGCGCTGGCTGCTGGTGGATGTGGCGTGGGAGGAGGATTTTTCAAAATTTGTCTCACTGGACGATTTGCGCGCGGAGCCACGGCTGGCGGACTTGCTGATTCTGCGACGCGGAAATCGATTGAGCATCACCAAAGTGACGAAGCGGGATTTTGCAGTGATTTGCCAGATGGGAGGCAGGTTATGAGTGGCACAGGCTTGCAGCCTGTGTGTCGAGCGGGCATTCTGCCCGCTAATCTGTCCCGGCAAAATGACGGGACTACACACAGGCTGCAAGCCTGTGCCACATGGTTGCTTCTGCTCTGCATCGCATCATGCTCCAAACAAAACGACAAGCCACCGGCACCCAGTCGCTGGGATTTGTTCTCATCCGCGCACATCGGAAAATGGCAGGAAGCCGCCATGTATCATAGCAGCGGCGGCATGGTGCGCGAGACCGACGGCTTCACACTGAATGACGGCGCACCGATGACGGGCATCGTGTTTCCGTCGTGGCTCAAAAACGGGATGCCGGTCGTTGATTACGCGATCAATTATGAAGCGATGCGCGTGAGCGGCAGCGATTTCTTCGGCAGTGTGACCATTCCTGTGCGCGATGAGAAAACTTTCGTGACCTTCGTGCTCGGCGGCTGGGGCGGCTCGCAAGTCGGCATCTCGTGCATCGACGGCTACGATGCATCAGAAAACACCACTGGCAGCAGCCAGAAGTTTGAAAATGGAAAGTGGTATCGCGTCCGCATCGAAGTTCGCGAGAAGGAACTGCGCGTGCTGCTCGATGGCCGCCCCATCATTCAGACAAATATTGCGGGCCGCACCCTGAATCTGCGCGGCGGTGAAATTGCCAAGTGCGCGCCTTTTGGATTTGCGACTTATGGAACGACGGGGCGAGTTCGGGCGTGCGTCATTGAGCGTTTGCTGCCGTAGTCGGGCTTCCAAAAGCCGGGCTTCTTTCCCGCTGACAAGACTCTTTTTTCGGTTAAACTCGAACTCTTATGTCCGTCATCCTTGACCTGCCAGAAGCCCGCGAGCGCATCATGCGCTGGTCAGTGAAGGACTACGAGCGCTTCACGGAATTGGGCGCGTTCAAGAAAAACGTGGAATTGATCCGCGGCATCGTTGTTGAAAAAATGAGCAAGTCGCCACTGCATGTCACCCTTTCCCAGAAGCTGCACGACCTGATCAAGGCTCTGGTTCCTTCTGTTTTTTGCGTCCGCCACGAGGCTCCGGTCAAGACGCTCGACTCCGTGCCGGAACCTGACCTCGCCGTCGTGAAAGGCAGTGTGGCCGACTATCAAACACAACATCCATCCACCGCCGCGCTCGTCATTGAAGTCGCAGTTTCAAGTGTGAGCCTCGATCGTGAAAATGCCAGCCTCTACGCCGAAGCAGGTGTTGATGAATACTGGATCGTGCTGCCGAAGCAACGTCAGGTGGAAGTTTATCGCGAGCCACGCGATGGCACTTACGCCGTTAAACTTGTCTGCGAATCGCCTGCGGTGCTGGAGTGCGGAAGTGTGCCGCTGGTGAAAGTGGATTTGGGTGAGTTGTTCAAGGTGGTGACTTAAACATTCTAATTACATCGTTTATTTCATGCTCATGCTTGCATGTCACGCCCGAAACGGATTGCAGAGTGTCATCTGAATTCTTTGGTGGAAATCCACCGATCATTTGCCCTCCACCCCCACCGTGCTAGTTTGCCCTCCCGAATCGTATCTATTTATCTATCATGGGCAAAACACTCTTCGCTAAAGTCTGGGAATCACATTCCGTCGCCACGCTCGCCAACGGGCAAACGCAACTCCTGATCGACACGCATTTGATTCACGAAGTAACCAGCCCGCAAGCCTTCGGCATGATGCGCGATCTGGGGCTGAAGGTGGCATATCCGCAGCGCACGTTCGCGACGGTGGATCACATCGTGCCGACCGACAGCCAGGTGTCGCCTTTTTCTGATCCGCTCGCGGAGGAAATGATCCAGGAACTCAATCGCAACGTGAAAGAGTTCGGCATCACCTATTTCAATCTCAGCAGCGGCAAGCAGGGCATTGTCCATGTCGTCGGACCGGAGCAAGGCATCACGCAACCAGGGACGACCATTGCTTGCGGCGATTCACACACGGCGACGCACGGTGCGTTCGGCGCGATCGCCTTTGGCATCGGCACCACGCAGGTGCGCGATGTGCTCGCGACTCAAACGATGGCGCTCGGCTCGATGAAAGTGCGCCGCATCAATGTGGACGGCAAACTGCGCCCCGGTGTTTACGCGAAGGACGTGATCTTGCACATCATCCGCTTGCTCGGCGCGGGCGGCGGCAAGGGCTACGCCTACGAATATGGCGGCAACGTGCTCGACGGCTTCTCGATGGAGGAGCGCATGACCGTGTGCAACATGAGTATTGAAGGCGGCGCGCGTTGCGGTTACGTGAACCCCGACGAGAAGACTTTTGAATACCTCAAGGGTCGTCCGTATTCGCCGAAAGATGAGGCATGGGACAAGACGATCGCCGCGTGGCGCGCCATGGCTTCCGACAAAGATGCCGTCTATGACGATGTCGTGAACATCAAAGCGGAAGATGTGCCACCGACCGTGACCTGGGGTGTCAGCCCGGATCAAGCCATCGCCGTCACCGAGAACGTGCCCACGGTGGACAGCGCGGCGAATGATTCGCAGCGTGAATCTATCAGGGAGGCGCTCGAATACATGAAACTTCCCGCAGGCCAGCCGATCAAGGGCAGCAAGATTGATGTCGCCTTCATCGGCAGTTGCACGAACGGACGCCTGAGCGATTTCCGCGAAGTGGCAAAATTCATCAAGGGCAAGCACGTCTCCAAAAACGTCAAAGCCATTGCGGTTCCCGGTTCGCAAATTGTTGATGTGCTCGCACGCCAAGAGGGTATCGACAAAATCTTCACCGACGCTGGCTTCGAATGGCGTGCTGCGGGTTGCTCAATGTGCCTCGCGATGAATCCCGACAAGCTCATCGGCGATCAGCTCTGCGCTTCATCATCGAATCGCAATTTCAAAGGCCGCCAAGGCAGCCCCACTGGCCGCACCATTCTGATGTCGCCCGTCATGGTCGCCGCCGCCGCCGTCACTGGCAGCGTCGCTGATGCGCGCGAAGTGTTTGGGATGTCGGCATAATCAATTTTCCCAATCTTCCATCCCGTTCACCATGTCCCTCACAAAAGTCACCCAAGTCACCGGCACTGCCGTCCACGTTCCCGGTCAAGATATTGATACCGACCGCATCATCCCCGCGCGCTTCATGAAGTGTGTCACCTTCGACGGTCTCGGCGAGTATGCTTTCTACGATGTGCGCAAGAACGCCGATGGCTCTGACAAATCTCATCCACTAAACGACGCACGATTCAAAGGTGCGAGCATCCTCCTGTGCGGTGCGAACTTCGGCTGCGGCAGCTCCCGAGAGCACGCCCCGCAGGCACTCTATCGCTTCGGCTTTCGCGCCGTGATCGCGGAGAGTTTTGCGGAAATCTTTTTCGGCAACTGCACCACGCTCGGCATCCCTTGCGTCACCGCCCGCGCGCAGGACATCCAGGCGCTCGCGCATGAAATCGAGCGCAATCCGAAGCTCGAAGTCACCGTGGATATAGCTGCGGAAAAAGTCTTCTTCGAGGACGAAGAAATGCCCGTCAGCGTCCTGCACAGTGCCCGCGAAGCCCTGACCACTGGCCAATGGGATCCCATCGTCGCCCTGCTGCATAACAAGGACAAAGTGGATGCGAAGATTCGGGAACTGGGCGTAGTGTGATCAACCCACAAACAACCCCATGAGTGCCCGCACAGAATTCGTCACTAACAACAAAGGCAAGCGAGTCGCAGTCTTGTTGGATGTGAAATCCTATTCACGCCTCATCAATGCAGCCGAAGAACTCGCGGACATCCGGGCGTATGACAAAGCCAGACCACTCGTCACGGCGGAACTTAAGCGCGGCCAGTTCGTCACACTCTCGCAGCATCTCAAAAAGAAAGTCCTGGTCGCACGATGAACTACACGGTCATCCTGCCGCGTTCTGTGCAGAAGCAGCTCGCAAAGCTTGATGCCATTGTGCTGGCGCGAATAGAAGATTCACTTTTGGCTTTGCAGAAAGCCCCGCGACCGGTGGGCGCAAAGAAGCTCAAAGGGCGTGTTGGATGGAGAGTTCGCGTTGGCGACTATCGGGTAATTTATGAAATCCATGATTCAGTTTTACAGATCATCGTTATTCAGGTCGGACATCGACGTGATGTTTATCGCGATTGATTTCTGATTATACTTACGCCCCATGTCCTCCCCCGACCCCATCCACGTCATCGGCCACCGCAATCCGGACACGGACGCGATTTGCTCGGCCATCGGCTACGCAGCGTTCCTGCGGGATTCGCGTGGGGACAATGCCGTCCCGGCGCGTTGCGGTGAATTGAGCGTGCGCACGGCCTGGGCCTTGAGTCAGGCGGGGGCGACACCACCGAAGCTCCTCATGGATGTGCGGCCCACAGCGGCCACCGTTTGTCATCGCAATGTCATTGTGGCGCAGCGTGGAGAAACATTTTTGTCCGTGTATCGCAAGATGATTGAGCACGGCTTCCGCAGCATCCCGGTGGTGGATGATGCGGGACGCATGGTCGGGATGCCGACGCTGCTGGAACTGGCGCAGCTTTTCATGCCCGCGACAGCGGGTGACGCCGATGCCAACCGGCATGTGCGCACCAGCGAGGCCAACATGCTCGCCGCGCTCAACGGCACAATTCAGAACGGATCTACTCCGCACGAGGAGGTCGAGAACCTCATCCTCATGGTCGCTGGCTCCAGCTTGGAGACATCACAGTCGCGCCTGGGCCGCTTCCCGAAAGCGTCAGTCGTTTTCCTTGCAGGCGACCGCCCTAATGTGCAGCGCATGGCCATTCAGAACCACGCACGCTGCCTCGTCATCACAGGTGGATTTGCCGTGGACGCAGACATCGCTGCGCTCGCGCAACAGCACAACGTGCCCGTCATTCAGACGAACTACGACACCGCCAGCGCCGCGCAACTGGTTCGCTTCTCCCGGCCCATCGCGGATGCGTTGCACGATGACTTTCTGCGCTTCAGAGCCAAGACACCGCTGAAGGAAATCATCGCCGCCGTGCATGATTCGCATCAACCGATTTTTCCGGTGCTCGATGAAGAAAGCGGCGCTCTGCTCGGCGTGTTCTCCAAGTCCGATCTCGTCGATCCACCGCGGGCCAAGCTCGTGCTGGTGGATCACAATGAATTCTCGCAGGCCGTGACCGGCGCAGACGAGGCGGACATCATCGAGGTCATCGACCATCACCGACTCAGCGGCAATCTCCGCACGAAGGAACCCGTGCGCTTCATCAACGAACCCGTCGGCAGCACCTGCACCGTCGTGGCGATGATGTATCGCATGCGCAGCTTGCAACCGGACAAGGCCACCGCGCTCTGCCTCTGCGCAGGCATGATCTCCGACACGCTCAATCTCACCTCGCCCACCACGACGAACGCCGACCGCGACAACTTGCCCTGGCTCGCGAGCATCGCTGGCATTGACGTTGCGCAGTTCACCGCCGGATTCTTTGCTGCCGGAAGCATGTTAAAAGACAAACCCCCATCTGAGGCACTGGAGAGCGACCGCAAGGAATTCGACGAGAGCGGCTGGCGCTTCAGCCTCTCGCAAATCGAGGAACTCGGCCTGTCTGAATTTTGGAAACAGGAAAGCGCGCTTCACATCGCCTTGGAAAAGATCGCCAGTGAGCGTAAGCTGCATTTCGCTGGCCTGCTCGTCACCGACATCACACGGCACGACAGCGTGTTCATCGTCGTCGGGAATTCGCGCATCGCGGAAGGCATCGAGTATCCGCAGCTCAAGCGTGGCGTCTTTGAACTGAAAGGCGTCGTGAGCCGGAAGAAGCAGTTGCTGCCCTATGTTTGCCGCATGATCGGAAAGCTCGGCGCGCCCGAGTGATAAAGTCCTGCTTGACCTCGCGCCGCTTGCTGGCATTCAAGCTAAACCAGAAGTGAAACCACGAATGGACACGAATTAACACAAATTTAAAGATATAGGAAGAACGTCAGATTCACCCAGCTAAAGGTGTCTGTATTTTCTCAACCCTTCCATCATTAGTGCCTATTTGTGTCTATTCGTGGTTTGATTTTTTTCGGCTCACCTTTCGTCATCATGCCCAAGTATCTCGTCACCATCGGACTCGAAGTCCACGCGCAGCTCAATACGCGCAGCAAAATGTTCTGCCCCTGTGCTGTCGAATACGGCGCGGAACCGAACACCCGCACCTGCCCGACCTGCCTCGGCCTGCCCGGTGCGCTGCCAGTGCTGAATATTGCGGCTATCGAGAAAACTATTCTCGCCGGAATGATGCTCGACTGCCACACACCTGAAATCAGCAAATGGGATCGGAAAAACTATTTCTATCCCGACATGCCGAAGAACTATCAGCTTACGCAGTTCGACCAGCCGCTCTGCATCGGCGGCGGTGTGCCGCTCTATGAACTTTCGTATCCGAAGGATGCGCAGAAGACGATCAAAAATCCCGGCAAGGTGGTGAAGCTCACGCGCATCCATCTTGAAGAAGACGTGGGCAAGAGCACCCACACCGGCGCAGGCACGCTGCTCGACTTCAATCGCGC
>JAYVQB010000281.1:0-1775 GCA_043757085.1 Verrucomicrobiota bacterium | reverse complement strand
GAACTAACATCGCTCAAAGGAAGAACGACGACCGAGTAGGGTTCGATTTTGTATTTCATGCCAGCCAGCTCCGTGATGTAGCGCAGAACCTCAATCATTGGAACGTCGTGAAGATCGAGTGTGATTTTGGCAGTTGATACAGACGGCTCGCTTTTGAGTAAAATATTAACTCCTCGCTTGGAAGGATCTCGCTCAAGTGAGTCAAATTCTTTGCTCTTGATGCGAAGAAATTCGATAACCTCTTCGATGGTGGCGTCTTGAAACTGGACGGCTGGAAAGATGATATGCTTCATCTTTTCTGCATAGTAATCTGAAGGACTTAAGCTCTTTGCAAAGGTATCATCAGATGTAGGTTCCTGCGCCGGCAAACCATCAAGCTGATTTGGGGTAACCGCATCTAAGCCTGATCGGTTGCCAGCCAACAATGGAAACCCATGCACCGGAGTGGCTTTGCTGATCGGAGCATCTCCAAACTTATATCCCAGATTGAAAGAAAATTCTGGTGTGACCACCCGTTCGGCAGGTTTTGTCAACGCATACAGCAAGGTCACCGGCTTAACCTCTTCTCCCTGCTCGCCGAATCCGCCCTTGGATTTGATTTCCATTCCATCGGGCGAATACACGCGCCAGTTGGCGCTCAGAACTGGCACATCATCACTGACTGTCGGAGGCTCAAGCTGATGCTTCCCGCTTTGGCCCCATTTAGCGGCTTCGAGTTCATAGATGATCTTCACGGGAACCGAGCCGGATTCAGATGAACCGGCATTTAATGGAACGCGGACTTCGCCCTCGCCCGCGCGAACGGGTTTGACAGCTTCGTTGTCGGCCATCGCGGTGAGCAATTGCGCGCCCTTGGGCAAGCGCACGGAGAAAAACTGTTGGCCATTGTGTTTCACCAAGAGAGACGCCTGATGACGGCTGGTGCCGTCGGTGCTGAGAACGCTGATGAGGTTCATCTGCTCCACCACGGCACTGATGAGAGCACTGGGTTCGTGACGGGTGGCGGTGATTTTTATTTCATGCGCAGCTGCGGTGTAACTGAACGCGGCGAGAACGCGGTGACGCGGCTGATAACCTTCCACTGCTGAAGCGCGCAGGGCATCGACCGATTGCACGCCCTTCGTCGCGTAAGTGAGTTCCGTGTCGGTATTGGCCTCGATAACCCATTGGCCGCTGAAATGACGCGCGGTGGGCAAGGCAAATTGCGGGAGAACGGAAGTCAGGGTTCCGAGTCCCGATTCCTTTGATGCTGCGCCGGACTCCACCGGAAGACTGAGATGGAAACGGATGTTCGCACTGCCGAGCAATTCCTTGCGCAGCGTGAAATGCCAGAGGCCAGTGGCTGCATCGAGCAATTGCTCACCGACGAGCGGTGAATCTACATGCAACAGCCCCGCGATGGACGGCGGAAGCTGGACATCAAATTTACGCAAGGGGGCGCGAGTTACTTCGAGTGTGAACTGGCCTTCGATCTCCACTTGCTGCGCACGCGGTAACGCATGAGCGACGACTGTGGCATCCAGCACGGGTTCATTGCGGGCAATTTCAAGGGCGAGCTTGTAATCGCGCAGCGTGAACCAGGCCATCTTGCCCGTCACGGGCGTGGTGCGGGAATCGCGCGACTCCAGGCCAGTGGTGTCTTGGGTGGCGACCTTCCATGATTCATCGAAGTTCAACGCGACATAGCCCGCGATGCGCGTGGCCTCGCCGAGTTGCACATTTTCAACCATGAGCTTCTCGCTGCCCTGGCCGCTGTTGGCCTTGGCGCTGATGTC
>JAYVQB010000280.1:0-1785 GCA_043757085.1 Verrucomicrobiota bacterium | reverse complement strand
CGATCTTTGAAAAAGTTGTCAGCGACGAAGGTCAGACCGTCATCGGCTGGCGCGATGTGCCGTGCGACAATTCGAGCCTCGGCAAGTCCGCGAAGGCGAGTGAACCTTTCGTCCGTCAGGCGTTCATCAAGCGCAGCGCGAATATCACCGACGACTCCGCATTCGAGAGAAAACTCTACGTCATTCGCAAGGTCGCACACACGGCGATCCGTGTGACGAAGGTGGACACTTTCTGGTATGTGCCGAGTCTATCGTGCCGCACGCTGGTATATAAAGGAATGCTCACGCCGCATCAGGTAGGGATGTATTTCAAGGATCTGCGCGACAAGGACATGCACAGCGCTCTGGCACTGGTCCACTCACGTTTTTCCACGAATACGTTCCCGAGTTGGGAACGCTCGCATCCTTATCGCTACATCGCGCATAACGGCGAGATCAACACGCTCCGCGGCAACATCAACTGGATGAATGCGCGTCAGTCGCTCTTCGCGTCGGAGCTTTTCGGCGAGGACATCAAGAAGATCAAGCCGGTCATCAATATTGATGGCAGCGACTCCACCATCTTCGATAACGCGCTCGAACTTCTGGTGCTCTCCGGTCGCTCGCTGCCGCACGCGATGATGATGATGATTCCTGAGCCGTGGAGCGGCCACGAATCCATGAGCGATGAGAAGAAGGCGTTCTACGAATATCATTCGTGCCTGATGGAACCGTGGGATGGCCCTGCGTCCGTCGCGTTCACCGATGGCACGATGATTGGCGCGACACTTGACCGCAATGGTCTGCGCCCCTCGCGTTACTACGTCACGAAAGACGATCTCGTCATCATGGCCTCCGAGGCTGGGGTGTTGCCGATCGCGCCTGACCGCATCGCTCATAAAGGCCGCTTGCAACCTGGTCGCATGTTCCTCGTGAACATGGAAGAAGGGCGCATTGTTGCTGATGATGAGATCAAAGAAAAGATCGCGAGCGAAAAACCTTATCGCCTGTGGCTCGACAAACATCTCGTCAAGCTCGCCGACGTGAAGGACTCCGCCGATGTGCCGGTGCCGGATCACAACACGGTGCTACAGCGCCAGCAGGCATTCGGTTACACCTTTGAAGACCTCCGCATCATCATGGCGCCGATGGCGGAAGACGGTGTTGAAGCCGTGGGATCAATGGGCACGGACACGCCCATCGCCGTGCTCTCCAACAAATCGAAACTGCTCTACGACTACTTCCACCAGCTCTTCGCGCAGGTCACGAATCCGCCGATCGACTGCATTCGCGAGGAGATCATCACATCATCCGTCACAACCATCGGGGCGGAGCGCAATCTTCTCAAGCCTGAGCCGGAGAGCTGCCACCTCATCGAGCTGAAGACACCGATCCTCAGCAACGAAGAACTCGCGAAGCTTAAAGGCATCGCTCAGGGACAGTTTGCATCGGCGACGCTGGAGATTCTCTTCAATCCAAAAGACGGGGCCGCAGGTCTTGAAAAAGCGATGGACGAACTTTGCGCGAAGGCGGACAGCCTTGTTGCCGCAGGAAAGAACATCCTTATCCTCTCTGATCGCGGTGTGAGCAAAGACCGCGCTCCGATTCCCGCGCTCATGGCCGTCGGAGGATTGCATCACCACCTGATCCGCAAGGGCACGCGCACCATGTGCGACATCGTGCTTGAGTCCGGTGAGCCGCGCGAAGTGCATCACTTCTCCACGCTCATCGGTTACGGCTGCGGTGCGATCAACCCGTATCTCGCTTTTGAAACGCTCGATGACATGATCCGTCAGGGATTGCTCG
>JAYVQB010000279.1:0-1788 GCA_043757085.1 Verrucomicrobiota bacterium | reverse complement strand
CCCTCTTAACATCATCGCCATAAAAAACCCTATTATCGAAGAAGCCCGCGCCGTCGCTGATCTTGACGTTCTGGCCATCACAGAAGCGCGATTTGTGCCGGTGCGGGAGACGTGATCCATCCACGATCATTCCTTTTTCACCAAGCGCATCACCGCGCCATCGGTGAAGATCAAAGCCGTATTTATCTTCGCGGCAGCCAATCCCGCAAGCCGCGCGACCGCCTTTTTATAGAGCGCAAGCTGAGGCTCGTAGCCTTTTACTTTCGCAACGAGTGAGGCTTCATCGCTGACGGCATCCGTTTTGAAATCGAGGATCATGGCGCTGCACCATGCCCCTTTTGCATCACGCTCCAAGACCACGCGATCTGGCTCACCGCTGATCCAGTCTCCATCAAGAAGCATGTCGAACTTGCGCTCGACCCAGACGGAACGCGATGCGGATGTTTGTTGGAACCATGCTCCGGCTTCCTTGGCTTGCAGCACGCCGATAACCTGTCGGGCCGCCGATTCATATCCCGGCTGTTCATGCAGACGCGCCTTTTTCCAACGCAACTCCAACGCCGCAGCATCGCCATCAAACCATTCCACGCTGGCCAGCAACTCATGCACCAGCAGCCCCATCTTGCGCCCGCGCTCGCGACCCGGCGAAAGCAAATCGGCACCTCGGATGTGGAACGATTCCTCACCAGAAGGCGTGCGCCGCGCGATGCTTCGATTCACCTCCCGGATCATCGCGCCCAATGTCTCAACAGCAACAGGCGCAGAAGTGATCTCAACCCTTGATGGCATTATTTTGAATTTCTCAAACCAAGTCCGCTCTCCAGTTTCCCAGAGCGAATCGCAATTCGCACCATCAAGTTCATACGAACTCTGCTCGGCCCCACCGAGTCTTGCCCGCAGAATATCAGCCTCGTTGTTGGTGATGTTTCGTTCGCTGTTAGCGATGATGAGATAAAGCCCCAGTCGAGCACGCGTCACTCCGACATACAAGCGGCACAGTCCCTCAAACGCCGCGCGCGCTTTTTCCCGACTCAGTTCCTGTGCCAGTGTTTCATCATGCTGCGCCACACAAGTTTCCGGCTTGTCGAGAATCCACTGCACCTGACCGCGCTGGCCGCGTGAAACAAACAGGCGGTTGCGCGCCACGTTATCCAACGCGCCACCTTGCAGTTCAGGCATGATGACCACGTCGAACTCCAGTCCCTTGCTCTGATGGATGGTCATCACTTGAATGGCCCTGGCGTGGCCTGTGTCTTCACGAACTTTATGCTCTCGCGCCAGACGTAAAAATGCATCCACATCCCGACTGCCAGTCTCATCAAACTGCGCGGCGAATTCAAAAAATTGCGCCAGTCTCCGTTCGGTGAATGCATCGCATTCGACTAACGCCGCTTTCAGTCGTCCCGTCCATTCACGGGCAACCGCGAGAAATCCATTGGCTGCCAGCGATCCGCGAACCAAGGCGCTGAGTCGGCCCGATGTCATTTTGTCCGAACGCAAGCCTTCGCCCAGTGGCGTCATCAGTAGATGCTTCCACGCTTTGGAATCAGCAGGATGCGCGGCGAGTTGAAACAAGCTCAGCAACACCAGCGTTGCGGGATTATCCAGTGTGACAGCTTCCATGCTCTCACAAATCACTTCCATGCCGGGAAGCTTTCGCCGCAGTTCCGCAGCCAGCGCACGCGCCGTTTCATTCTTCTGCACCAGCACTCCACAGGTAATCCCACGCGACAGAGGTTGAATTTTTTCAATCAATGCCGGGACAGTGGATGACTGAGAATCATCATC
>JAYVQB010000278.1:0-1790 GCA_043757085.1 Verrucomicrobiota bacterium | reverse complement strand
TTGTGCAAAGCTATTCCTCAGCGCCAAGCTTCGCTGTTGTCTGTTCAACCTCTTCACTGGCTTTGGTCCAAGTAGAAAAAGCCTTCTCCAGTTCATGCTCCACCACGCCGAAGCGGGCGGTGGCGACGCGCATATTGGTGGCATCAGCTGCGAAATCAGGATCGACCATTTTCACGAGCAGCGCAGCTTTCTCTACTTCCAGTTTCGCGATGACGCCTTCTATGCTGGCGAGCTTGTCTTGCAGCGGTTTCAACACGCGGAGGCGTTCTTGCCGTCGTTGTGCTTCATTACGTCGTCGATCTTTCGCGCCGTGGGAATCACCGCTGCTTTCCCGCGCACCATAGGCAGTCGCAGCGGCAGAAGCAGCACCGCGCGCGGTTTCCGAGGCTTTCTTTTCGATGTAGTAGCTCAGGTTTCCGACATAAGCCTGGGGCGGTTCGCCAGTGCGGAACTCCAGCGTCTTGGTCACGATGGGGTCAAGGAAATCGCGGTTGTGGGAGACGATGACATAGCTGCCGGAGTAATCCGCCAGCGCCCGTTGAAGCACGGCTTGTGAGCGCATGTCCAAGTGGTTGGTCGGTTCGTCCAGAATGAGAAAATTCGACGGCGTGAGCAGCATGTTCGCCAGCGCCAGACGACCGCGCTCACCACCGCTGAGCACCTTAACTTTTTTGTAAACATCATCGCCCCGGAAGAGGAAGCAGCCGAGCAAGGTCCGCAATTGGGCCTCGGACAAGCCCTTGGCATTTTTCTCGATGGTCTCCAGAACTGTCTTGGTGCCGTCCAGTGCATCCGCGTGGTCTTGTGAGTAGTAAGCAATGCGCACGTTGTGCCCGAGCGTGCGCGTGCCCTCGGTTTGTTTTTCCACGCCCGCGAGAATCTTGCTGAACGTGGTTTTGCCCGCGCCGTTCACGCCGACAATGGCGATGCGGTCGCCCTTGCTGATCTCAAAATCAATCGGCTTCAAAACATTGTAAACACCGTCGTAGCTCTTCGCGAGTTGTTCGAGTCGGACAACGGTCTGTCCGCTTTGTGGAGGCTCGGGAAACTTGAATCCTATTTCGTCGTCCTCGTCCTCCAACTCGATGCGCTCCACTTTGTCGAGCTGCTTCACGCGACTCTGCACCATGGAGGCCTTGTTGGCCGAGGCGCGGAAGCGGTCAATGAATCGCTGCGTCTTGGCAATTTCTTTTTGCTGATTGGCGGCGGCGCGCCCGAGCTGTTCGCGGCGCGTGCGGCTTTCGCGAACGAAGAACGAGTAGTTGCCGTTGTAGAGATTCACGCGGCCTTGCTCAAAAGCGAGCGTGCGGTTGGTGAGATTGTCGAGCAAGCGCCGGTCATGGCTGATGATGATAATCGCGCCGGGATAAGTATTGAGATAATCCTCAAGCCAGACCACGGATTCGATGTCGAGATGGTTCGTCGGTTCATCGAGCAGCAAGACGCCCGGCTCCGCGAGCAGCAGTTTTGAAAGGGCGATCCGCATTTGCCAGCCGCCGCTGAACTCATCCGTGAGACGATCGAGATCCGCGCGGGAGAACCCCAGACCCGCGAGCACGCGCTCGATGCGCGGCTTCATCTTTCCCAGATCATGATGCTCCAACCGAATCTGCAAATCGCCATAGGCCTCCAGCGCATCAGCATACTCCGGCGTGTCATGGTGGTGAACGCCCAAAGCTTCATCCGCCTCATCGAGTTGGCGCTGCAATTCCATGGTGTCTTCAAACGCCGCCTCCGCCTCAGCCATCAAGGTGCGGCCTTTGATCTCCACGCCCTCTTGCGGGAGGTAG
>JAYVQB010000277.1:0-6861 GCA_043757085.1 Verrucomicrobiota bacterium | reverse complement strand
TGCTGTTGCCGATGAAGAGAAAGATGAGCAGTCCTGGTAGCAGTCCGAAGAGGCATGCGGCGGAGAGCAGGGACGGGAGCTTCTGGCCCGCCAGCAGATGCTGGTAATCGAAGAGGGGCTGTTGCACGTGCATGATCCCCACCATTTTTCCATTGCCCAATGACACGGGCACGGCGGCAGCCACCCATTTCTTGAGGCTGGTTTTGGCCTTGCCGTATTCCTCGTATTGCGGAGACACGGCGATGGGCGCTCCGGCCCAAACCAGTGCGAGGGAGGAGGACTGGCCTGCGCCTACGGTCGGCATGTAGTTGGAGGGCAGAGAATTGCTGGTAGTGAAAAAGCCGGCCCGCAGCATCCTCCCGCCGGGTCCGTTTTCCTCCGGAACAAAGCGCATGACTTCAGCAACAAGTCCGAGCGAGACGAGGGCGTCCTCACCGCCGAGATCGGCAAACCGCTGCCGCAGCCTGGACTGAGTCTCGGTGGAAATCTGCACGGGCAACTCCTCCAGATGCTGTTCTTCCAGGCTTTGGCGTAATTCCACAGCCCCGGCAAATGCCTGGCTCAGGAGGAAGGAACGCTGGGCTGCGCGGCATGAATCCGTTTCATGCCAGATGAAGGCCGCGCCGACCGCTAGGATCGCGAGCAGCGAGGTCACGGCGGCGGAGAACATGAGCCAGCTCGTGAGAAGTGATTTCATGACGGCGGGCTATTTCTGAGGATGGGTCGCATTCAGGCTGCAGATGTTGCCAGGGGTGATTCACTATCATGTGTGCAGCGATAGACTGCTTGGGAGAGGTCTTCTGCCGTGAAGGGTTTGGCGAGCGCGCCATTGAAGCCCATGGAAATGACGGCGTCGCTGCCGTCATCACCAAAGAACCCGCTGCATGCGAGGATGCGCAAATCAGGCTGAACTTCACGAAGGGCGCGCACGACCTCGAGACCGCTCAAGCCGTAGGGGAGGATGAGGTCGAGAATGACCAGATCGACTTTGTTGGGGCCTTCTTTGCTATTTTGCAGTTTGGCGATGGCTTCTTCCCCGGAACTGGCGTTGAGGATGTTCCAGCCCATGGCGGTGAGGACGGCGCTGGTCATAGCGCGCACGACCGGCTCATCATCGACGACCATCACGGTGCCGTTCGTGGCCATGATGCCTTGTGAGTTGAGGTAGGAGTTTTTTTGTGGTTTGCTCATATAAATAATGTGGTTGTGGTTAAGGTGATCAAATGGCGGTGTAGGCGAGGCATTGGATTTCTTCCATGGTGGTGGTGCCTGCGAGAACCTGGCCGAGACCTTCCTGATAAAGCGTGCGGAATCCGGTCTTCATGGCCGCGGCGCGCATCTGGCTTTGGGGGGATCCCTGCTCGATGTGGTCGCGCATTTCGTCATTGATCTCGCAGAGCTCCATCAACGCCACGCGGCCGGAGTAGCCGGTGTCATGACATTCGTCGCAGCCGATTTTTTCATAAATATTCTGGACCAACTGGTCTTTGTCGAATCCATTCCGGGCCAACATGGCCTGGACGGCCGGATCGATGGGGGACGGGCGTTTGCAGTAGTTGCAGAGGCGTCGCACCAGTCGCTGGGCCTGGCTGAGGGCGAGGGAGTCGGCCACGAGATATTTTTCCACGCCCATGCTCAGGAGTCGTGAAACGGCGCGGACGGAATCATTCGCGTGCAAGGTGGTGAGAACGAGGTGGCCCGTGAGCGAGGCATTGACGGCAGCGTTCGCGGTCTCGGCATCGCGGGACTCACCGATGAGGATGATGTCCGGGTCGGCGCGGAGCAGGGAGCGGAGGCCGTTGGCGAAGTCGAGATTGTAAGCGGGATTGGTCTGAGTCTGGTTGATACCCTCGACTTCGTATTCGATGGGGTCTTCGATGGTCTGGATATTCACAGAGACATCGTTCACGCTGTTGAGCAGGGCGTAGAGCGTGGTGGTCTTGCCGGAGCCAGTGGGGCCGGTGATGAGGACGAGCCCCTGATCGCGCGTCATGGTGCGCCCGATGATGTCGAGTTGCCGGGTGCTGAGGTTGAAGTCGCTCAGGCGCCGCACGCCGTCCCGCTTGTCGAGGAAGCGCATGATGATTTTCTGGAACTCGCGGCGCGTGGGCACGGCGGCGACACGCACGTCGAGACGGCGCGCGCCGATGCGGATGGCAAAGCGGCCATCCTGACATTCCTGCCGGTTCTGGCCCATGTTGGACCAGTTTTTCACGAGGGCGACAAAGCGGGTCAGCAAATCCTCCGGCGCGGTCAGGATTACCTGCATGGTGCCGTCGATGCGCGCACGGAAGCGGGTGAGGTTGTAATATTTCTCGATGTGCAGGTCGCTCGCTCGGCAGCGGATGGCCGTGAACAGCGCCCAGTGCATGATTTCCTCGGGTGAGTGATGAACATTTTGGGGGTTGATGCGGCCCATGTCCTCCGGGCTGATGTCCACAAGGTTTTCATCGTCCGAACTGCTGAGCTGGGCCTCGATTTTTCCGACTGATTCCGGGTCCAGGCTGGCGCTGGCGCGGGCGATGGACTCCCGCACGGCGGAGGCGTCCGCGAGGACGGCGATCATTTTCACCTGGCGGTTGCCCAGTGAGAGCCATTCGTCCTCGAAGGCATAATTGTCCGGTGTGTCGCTCAGGAGATAGACCGTGTTCTTGCCTACGAAAAGGGGATAGACATTGTGCCGCTCCAGCAAGTGGAAGGGGAAGGTCTGCTGGCGCGGGGCTTCCCCGGCGTTGTAGGCGTAGGTTTTGCTGCCACCACACATGGCAGCGAGTCCGACGCCGAGGTTGCGCTGGACGGCATTGAAGTCCGTAATGGCGAGCTTCTCCTTCCTCTCTTTCACTGACTCGTAAAAGCCGCTCAGCTTGGTGAGATCGGCCGGGTCATAGGGGAAATATTGCAGCAGCCACTCGAACGTCTCTTGGATGCCCATTTCCTTGAAGGAAGGGCATTGCAGGTGCTCTAGGTTGTTTTTCCCAGGTATGGGCTCTGCGGTGAAGCGCTGCACCAGATCCTGCCGGGTGCGCATGTATTGCTGCGGTGTGATGATAACGCGGATGGTGAACGGCAACGGCACGCCCCAGAGATCTAAAGCTTTGGGATTGTGATGGGCCATGACCAGAACGGGGCCGACCGCAGTGACGGGCAGCCAAGGCTCGGCGGACTGGGGGAGGCGTCCTAGTTTCCGCACCAGTTTTTCCGCTTCCGGCGAGCAGCTTTCCCGTAACAAAGTGACGGGGATCAGGCCGTGCTGAAGGGCGATGCCCTCCAGAGACAGAACCGCCTGGTCTATCGTCGGATGGATGTTGGCAAAAGCGACCTGGACTTTGGGTTCTTCTTTGCCGGGTTTTTCTGTCGTAGTGGTGGTTGACATAAAGTGTTGGAAAGTTGGGAGGCCGTCACCTTCCGGCCATGGTGAAGTTGGACGGAAAATTATAGGGGGTAGTGAGTGAGGCACCGTCGAAGTCCACTTTCACTCCCACTCCGGCATCTCCAGGGTTGACCAGTTTAAAGAGCGTGCCTGCCCACACGAGACGGTAGTCGCTGGTGTTGTTGGAAATCGCTGGCGTCCAGTTGTTCGGCAAATAAGGAGAGCCGACAGCCGGATTCACGGATTTGCGATATTGCAGAGTCTGGATGACCCAACTGGAATCCGATCCATCGGTGATCACATGCACTTTCATCTGGTAGTTGCAGTCATTGAACCGGTGGACGGCGGTGTTAACCCGCTCCAGCAGTTCTTTGGCAAAGGCGGCCCGGCTTGCTCCGTTGAAGCCGGAAAATTTGGAGATGGCCAGGGACGAAAGTATGCCGATGACCGTGACGACGACGACCAGTTCGGTCATGCTGAAGCCTTGTTGCCGGGCAGGGGTGGTGGTGGTTTTCATCGCCTGAAAAAGGGGGCTAGTAAGCTATGACGGTGGAGCCAGTCAGCAGGGTGACTTTCTTCAGAGGATCAATGGAATTGAAGGTCACGGAGTAGCCGTTCGGGATGTAATCAGTGAGGTTGGTTTCGGAAAAGGCGAGGTAGGGGGAGATCAGCGCATACTTGGCCTGGGCGGTGGATGCGCCGTTGAAATCACTGACGGCCTGAGTGCGTCCGCGCACCTGAATGTAAGTGGCCATAGCCATGTTGATGGACTCGCAGCGGGCGATGCAGAGGTTGCGCTCCGCGTCTCCACGCATTTTCGTGAGGTTGGGCAGAGCTAGGAAGGAGATCACGCCGATGATGGCCACTGCGGCGAGCATCTCAACCAGAGAGAAGCCGGCGCGGGCCAGGAGTGATTTTTTAGGTGAACTGTGGTGGTTCATAAGAGGGTCAGTTAAAGCGCGTTGAGTGTCACCGTGGGGTAGCTTCCGGTGACCCAGTCGGGCATGGCGATGTATTGTTTGGAATTGGCCAACGCATCGCTGCTGATCTGGGCGGAATTGGTGGTGCTGCTGGTGAAATGACTGGACGTGCTGTTGTCAAGATAGGAGGCAACGAGATTGAAGCGAGCCAGGGCGGTCGTGAGGGCGTTGTAGGTAGCCTGGATTTCGGCGACAGTGCGCATCTTGCCGGTGCCGGTGGTGGCATTGATCACATTGACGCGGTTGGTGTCACTGTTGACCCAGGCGATGACAACGTTTTGAATGGCGGCCTGCTGCTGCCTGGCGATGGTGCGGGAACTGTCCGCGTTGACGTTGGAAAAAGAGGTGACGATGATCGTCGCCATAAGGCCCATGATGGCAATGACCATGAGCGACTCAATCAACGTGTAGCCTGAGTGCCGAAGGGCTTGGAAACGGGTTTTCATTGGTCCGGTGGTGCGGGTTATTTGAGAAAAGCGGACCTGACGGTTTTAACTCGCCAGGTCCGCCTTGGAGCCACATGAAGTTGTGGCGGTCAGTCTGGTTTTCATGATGTCCGGGTTGCCCCTTGATCATGAAAATCGAAACTTACTTGGTCGTGAAGGACACGCCCGCCACGCCAGTAGCAGCTGCGTTGAGCTCGGTGTTCGTGTTGGTGATGCCTGTGTTGTAACCAGCTTTGGCGGTCGTGGCGGCGTCTTTCACACCAGTCATTACTGGGATGGCGACAGCGGCCAGGATGCCGATAACGGCGATAACGACGAGGAGTTCGATGAGGGAGAAGCCTTTTTTGAGGACGGATTTCAGGGTGGTGTTCATATTATTATTCAGGTGTATTTGTTGTTGTTTTGTTTTGTTTTGCCTGGCGTATGCCGGGCTGTTTTTTTGTCTTTGCCGAACGTTTGCCCGGCAAAATTTTCTCAGGTCAGACTAGGTCGCGGACTGACCGCCTGCTTTGTCGTAGAAGAGATTGCTGCTAGCGTCGAGACCGACGTAAATATAGGTGCCAGTCAGGTCTGAGCCGGCGAGACTAGGCAACTTGAAGGTTTGGCCAGAGAAAGCTCCTGAGGCAGGAGCGCGACCCGCCACCACATCGGCGATTGCGGCGTTGCGGGAAGTGACCACCCAAGCCACACCGGCTGATATGCCGGACTGGAAGATGGAAACGACGCTTTGTGCGTTCCGCTGACTGGTCGCCTTGGTGGCGGCCGTGTTGACGTTGCCCATGCTCGGGAGGGCGATTCCGGCGATGATGCCAATGACCGAGATGACGGTCAGAAGTTCGACAAGGCTGAAGCCGTGTTGACGCTGTTTCTTTGGAGAAGTGGTTTTCATGGGGTATTTAAGTTTGGGTCGGGTTTTTATTGTGGCACGGTGAGCTTTGTTTTCAATACTCACTGTTAATTACATAACAATCATAACATCTAGTTAAGGAAACGCAACAATTATTTTATTATTTTTTGTTAATACAAGAATTACCATAATGATTTTTAATTGCGGTTTCGTGCTTTTACCTAGGCAATTCAGGACGCGCTGGTTGCGCGACCCGTGGCACGAAAATTATTTCTTCGGTCCCTTTTGTGGCAGAATCGCATCACTGATGCCGAAGATCGGGCCGTAAATCGCATAAATCAGGAAGCCGACGATGACGCCTAAAAAGACGATGGTAATAGGCTCGAGAATTTTGTCGATCTGACTAGCAATGCCGTCGAGTTCGTCCTCGTAGTCGGCGGCGATTTCGTTGAGCATTTCAGTGCCAGTGCCGGTTTCGGATGCGAGTTCAATCAAGCCGGAGAGATTGCGGCCATCAAAGCCCAGCCAGTGGCATTCCATGACGAAAGCCTCATGCAAAGTGCGGCCGATGGCGATATGATCGCTCAGGCGGGCGAAAAATTCTTTATATTGCCAGTGCCAGGACGCATCGGCGGTGATCTTTAAAGCGCTGGAGAGGCGCACATTGGATTCCAGAAGCATGGCGAGGCAGCGGAAGCCGACAGCCGACGCAGATTTCCTCACCAGATTTCCCACGATCGGCATTTTAAGGAAAATGGTCTGCATGAAGCGCTTGTTGGAAATTTTTCCCCAGTTTTTGAAGAGTTGAAAGACAGCAAAGATCGGGACCAGCACCATCAGCGGCTGATTGAGCAGAACATCGGAGATGACCAGCAAGGCTCTAGTGCCGAAGGGCAGTTCCAGGTTCATGGATTCGTAGAGCTTCTTCATCGCCGGAACCAGCGTGTAGCTCATGATGATGACCACAGCCACGGACAGGAGCACGACGATGGCGGGATAGATCATCCCGGTTTTCAGCTTCTTGATGATCTTGGCGGTTTTCTTCTGGGCGCCGCCGATTCGTTTGCAGACCAACGCGAGCTGGCCTGCCTCTTCACCGGCAACGATGAGGCTGAGCAATTCGGGTGGGAAGACCCCGGGATGCTTGGCCACGGCATCACTGAACTTGTCACCGATGGAGAGATCGAAGACCAGCTCGGCAATGATGCCGCGATATTT
>JAYVQB010000276.1:0-6863 GCA_043757085.1 Verrucomicrobiota bacterium | reverse complement strand
GCTATTCTCGTTATTGCTCGACTGATGATGTGGCATGGGAGACTCAGTTCAACAACAGAAGGAAAGCTGATCCTCAACTCAGTTTTTTTTGAATGCATTCATGATATTAACCCGGCATATAAATGTAGTGACATTTTCTGATAGTTGTGTTATGGTTAGCAGATGCCACAAAGAGATGCCCGCACCCTATCGCCTGCACAGCTTGATGAACTTCGTGGGCGCGCCATCGCTTTATGGAAGAAAGGGTTTAACCGTCGGGCCGTCGCCATCTTGCTCGACGTTCATTACAACAGCGTGGGGCGCTGGATTGCGCTCTACGAGCTTGAAGGCCCCGGCGCCATTCGTTCTGCCAAGCGCGGACGCAAAGCTGGCACAAGTCGCAACCTGAGTCCCGTCCAAGAACGCGCCGTCCAAAAGATGATTACCGACAAGACCCCGGACCAACTCAAGATGCCCTTTGCCCTCTGGACACGCCGGGCAGTCTGCGACTTGGTCGAGGAGCGTTTCTCCATTGCGCTTCCCGAACGCACTTGCGGGGAATATCTCAAGCGATGGGGCTTCACTGCCCAGCGTCCGGCCCGGCGCAATTACGAGCAAAACCCCGAGGCCGTGCGTCGTTGGATGGAAGAGCAGTATCCGCTGATTGCCCGGCGGGCCAAAGAACAGGGGGCGGAGATTCACTGGGGGGATGAAACCGGTGTGCGCAACGATTGCCAGCATGGGAGAGGCTACTCCCCCAGAGGCCAGACCCCGGTGGCTCATACCAGCTCGAAACGCTTTTCCATCAACATGATCTCATCGGTCACTAATCAGGGCAAAATGCGCTGGATGATTTATCGAGACAGTTTCAACGCGGCGGTCTTCATCAACTTCATGCGCCGCCTGACCAAAAGCGCGAGTCGCAAAGTCATCCTCATTGTGGACAACCTGCGTGTCCACCACTGCGCTCTGGTCAAGGATTGGGTGAAAGAACACTTTTCACTCATCGAGTTAGCCTTCCTTCCATCTTATAGTCCCGAGCACAACCCCGACGAGTATCTCAACGGGGACCTCAAAGCTTCTCTGGGAAGAAAAGCATCCCCGCGCGACCAGCGCGCCTTGGAGAGCAATCTGAAAAGTCACATGCGCATGCTCAGCAAATCCCCAGAGCGGGTCGCCGCTTACTTCCAAGCCGAACATATCCGCTATGCCGCCGCCGCATAAGTTGTCAAATGTCACTACTTTTTATTGCCGGAGTAATAGTATTTTCATAAGCTTGCAAGTTTTCATTAATGAATATGGAGAGAGTGGGATAGAAACACTTGCGCTTACTCCTCAAGGTGCCAAGTCATCTAGTGGAGTCAATGATGGAGACGTCGCCGTCGCCCTATCAGGCAATAAACTAGATTCATGGAATGTTGCTTTAGCAACAGCCGTTCATGCGCCCGCTGCACATTATTTTGCGAAATTCGCTAATGACCTTGGAGTTAAAAGGGCCCGATTGGATGTCCTAAAAGGATTGATTATACCAGGCATTCAAACAAACATAAGATTATCTGGTGCATGGACGCAAAAAGATACTGAAGGGTTAAAACATAAATTGGCAGAAACAATTTGTGGTGGCGTTCTGAACTATAATAAAGCACGCGAGATTCCTAAAAAGTAATTGACCTGATTGTTTTATGAAATACGCGCGCAAACACTTCAACGCGCTACTGCCGCTGGGGCCGGTGGTTGAGTTATCTAACTGGTGCGATGTGGGCGCAAACCATGGATCGCTTCAACGCTGCAGCCATTTTCCGTGCAGAATTCGCCAGGATAATTGGCGATCCCAGCATGAATTTTCGCAACGCAACGAAGCCGAGGCCTCCTGAGAGTCACTGAAGCCGCACAAAGGTGTTTTTTAATCCTCATTGCTAAAATGCATGACATCACAATGAAACATCTCTTGCTTTCACTATCTAGTCTTGCTACGGCACCAGTTAGCGCACGTATCCACCCTTGCGAAAAACCTGTGCTCGTTTATGGGAGCGCGGGCGTCCCGCCCGTGTATTTCATATCAGCAAACACGGGCGAGACGCCCGCGCTCCTTTTCTAAAAATGTTCTTCCTCACTCCGAAATACCTCAAGAACGCCAAGCTCTTGCACAAGGGCGTCACACGCTTCCTGCATTATAAGCGCGATCTGCTGCCTCAAGTAAAGCTCGACGAGATCAACGGACAGCGCTCGGAACTGGAGCAGGCGATCAAGGCGCGGGATAGCAAGGGCATCGACGCTGTGTCGGAAACCATCAATCGCGCGTGCGAGCGTGCGCTGCCCAATGTCCGCACTTCAGCATGGGCGGAGAATATCGAGGTCTTTTTCGTCTCCATTGTCATTGCGCTCGGCATTCGCGCATACATTGCGCAGCCGTTCCAGATTCCCACCGGCTCCATGCAGCCCACGCTCAACGGCATCAGAGCCGAGCGCAGCGCCGAGAATCCTGACCCGGGAATCCTCGGGCGTGCGATTGGCTTGCTCACGGGAACAAGCTATCTCAACGCTGTGGCTGATCACGACGGTTATCTCGACTTGCGGAAACCCGTCACGGAAGATCATTTCCTCATCTTCCGTCCTTATAGCGTTCTGCATTTCGAAGATGGGCACACCATGAAAATCAACTGCCCCATCCGCCAGCTCACGGATGAATTGCAGCTATTTAACAATCTGAGAGCTGGAACCGTGGAGGGCAGCAATGACAGCCCCGACATGCGCGCCAGCATCAATCTGCGCAGCGACAGCCGCATCCACATCAAGGAAGGACAGATTCTCGCACGAGGCATGATTTCCAACGGAGACTACGTCATCGTGAACAAGTTCTCCTACCATTTCCGCAAACCCACACGCGGGGAAGTTTTTGTTTTCACCACGAAGAATATTTCCAGCATCGAAAACCGTCCCGACTTCGATCTGCACTGGGGCTCGCAGCATTACATCAAGAGGCTCGGCGGCACACCGGGCGACAACATCGATGTCAAATCACCTGAACTCTTCATCAATGGCAAGCCAGCTATTGAAGCCGGATTCCGCAGGGTGATTGATCAGCGTCAGCCATTGAACGTCGCTCATTCCTATCATGGTTATTCTCCAGATCATAGGATCCCACTCCCGGTCAGTCTGTCTGACGCCGCCCCTCGCGAATATTTTGCCCTCGGGGACAACAGCTATAACAGTTCGGACAGTCGCTACTGGGGTCCGGTTCCTGAGCAGAATGTCGTCGGCCCCGGTCTGTTTTGCTACTGGCCGCTCACTTCCCACTGGGGCGTGATCCGTTGATGCACGACACGCGTTGCCAGTGGCGCGAACCGGAAACAGCGGCACATTGCGCGCGTGGCCAGTCCATCAGACAACCAAGTAAGTGCCTTTATCTGGCTAGCGGGATTTGCTGCTGCCATCGGAGTGCATCTTTGGTTTCATCAACAACGAAGCGTCTTCATCGAGGCTCTGCGCTTTATGCGGCGGCATCCGCTGCTTCTGCTCGTCATCACTCTGTGCCACATCATCGTGCTCCATAATTCTGACATGTCGAGGCTACCCGACTCCATCACGATGGTCTGGCCAGATTTCTTGCTCATCTGCGTGGCCAATGGCGTGATACAATTCGGCTGGCTGCTGCTGGATGTGGCACGATGGCACGAATTTCCAACAAGCGCATTTGGCTCAGTTTGGCTGCATTATCTCTGGCAGGGATGCGCCACAGCAGTGACGCAAACGGCCTTGTATCTGCTTTGCCTCAATCAGAATCCCAAGTTACTGGCTTCGCGCTGGCGCAATTTGATTCCTCTCGCCTTGATCCTGACATTGTTCAATGCCTGTGCGCATCAGATGAGGGGAGAGTTTCAATGGTGGATCATTCTGGAAGCGCTGCTGATCGCGGCTCCCATGCCCTTTTGCATCGCAGTCGTTCGCGGCAATTTCGTCTCGATTGGCAGTTTCATGCTCAAGCTCTGGCGCAAGCTCTGGGTTTCATGGCTCGGGTTTGCCATCACGGCGATCATAATGCTGGCGTTGCTGAATCATGCGATAAGGATGCTAGCACTGCATCCCGGCATCACTTCATGGATCGCGTCCGCAGTTTTATCCGCTGTGATGCATCTCTGGCTTTTCACAGCAGGCGTCTTGCTTATGCGGAACGCTGGTTATCTTGTCCGCCCAACTCCCCAGCAGTGACCACCCCGAGCCGCGCCCCACTCTCCCGCCAGATCACGCGCCGCAGCAGATCGAATCTCGCGTTCGCCCTGACCTCGCTTCCGCGCGAAAGACGGGAGGACATGGTGAGCTTCTATGCCTTCTGCCGCGTCATAGATGACATTGCGGATGAAAATGATGTGCCGGTGCAGGAGAGGCGCACCCAGTTAATGGCCTGGAAGGAGGGCTTGCTGCACGGGTTCACACATCCCGATGAATTGCAATGCGAGGTCGCCGCGCTCACCCAAAAATATTCCATCCATCCAACCCTGCTCGGGGAGATCGTTGACGGCATGATCCACGATCTGGACCAGTCACGATTCGAGACCTTTGATGATCTGCAAAAATATTGCTACAAAGTCGCCAGCGTGGTCGGCTTGGTCAGCATTGAGATTTTTGGCTGCAAAAATCCAGCGTCCAAAGACTACGCCGTCAGCCTCGGCTATGCGCTGCAACTCACCAACATCATCCGCGATGTGGGCGAGGACGCCCGCAATGGACGCATCTATCTTCCGCTGGAAGACCTCAAGAAATTTCATGTGAGCGAGGAACAGATTCTCCAGCTTCGTTTTGACTCCAATGTCGAAGCGCTCTTGCAGTTTGAGCATGACCGCGCGGTTCGATATTACAGTAAAGCCCTCGCCGCACTTCCCGAAGAAGACCGACCTCAGTTGCAAGCTGCAGAAATGATGGCGCAGATTTATTCGGAGATACTGGAGAAAATTCGCCGCAAACATTTCCGCGTCTTCGATGAACGAGTGAGCCTCAGCAAGCTGCGCAAACTCGCGATCTTCGGCGCGTTCGCCGTGCGGGGATTTCTTGGCCGCTGAAACTCCTGAATTGACAGCGCGTCCCCTGCCCCTATGACTGGGCTGATGAATTCCTCCGGCTGGCTGCTGGTCTTATATTGTGCGTGTGTGCTGGTAGCATCCCTGATGGGCGGCTGGCTGCCCTTGCTTGTTCACCTGACGCACACCCGCTTGCAAATGGCCATCAGTCTCGTCTCAGGTCTGATGCTTGGTATCGCGCTGCTGCATTTCCTGCCGGACGCTGCCGAGCAGTTGGAATCCGTCAAGCGCACGGTGAACTGGGTGCTGGGTGGTTTTGTGGTCATGTTTTTTCTTCAGCGATTTTTCCACTATCATCATCACGATCTTCCCGAAGGTGATCCGGAAGACTGCTTTCCACATGATCATGAAGCCCATACTTCATGTGACCACGCTCCGCACGTGCATCACGATCAAACCCTGGCCTATAAATCCGCGAAACAACTAACATGGATCGGAACCGCGCTCGGCTTGACTTTCCATTCTCTGCTCGACGGTTTTGCGCTGGCTGCCTCCGTGGCGGCGCAATCACAAAATCATCTCGGACCCGCCGGTCTGGGCGTGGCTTTAGCAGTGATTTTGCACAAACCCTTTGATGCCATGGCAGTTTCCACCTTGCAGGCCGCAGGAGGAAGCTCACGCTCTTTCCGGCACCTGCTCAATGGATTGTTTTCACTGGCGACACCACTGGGCGCGGCGCTGTTTTATTTTGGCGCTCATTATTCCACGGGTTCCAATGCCGAATTTCTTGGCTGCGCCCTGGCATTTTGCGCAGGCACTTTTCTCTGCATCGCTTGTAGCGACCTTTTACCGGAATTGCAATTTCACTCGCATGACCGCCTGAAACTTTCCCTGGCCCTTATTGCGGGTCTGGGTGTGGCAGTGCTGGCTGGCATGATCGAGGAGTCCGTCCACCACGACCCGCATCATGTTGAAGCTACGCCCGCTCATACAGAGAAGTGACTAAACTTCCAAGGCCCATGAAAAACTCAGCAACATGTTGCAATGCGCGGACTGATCCCTTTCAAAATTCATTTTAAAGATGTCACGGATCAACTCCGCGCCGCCTCCACAGATGTTTCGGAAACGGGCTTCTCTATAATACGGGTGATCTGATCAATGGCGACCCTGTGGCCGGGGCCTTCTGCATTCACATAATACAGCACCTTCATGTTCGGGGCCACCAGCATCCATTTTGTATGCGCGATGGTGAAAGACGCGCCATCAGCCAGATGCACCTCAAAGGGAACGAAGGGGCGCGCATCCTGAAGTTCAAGTAATTCCTGGCCGATCATAAGAATCGAATCTTAGCACGGCCATCGCCGTTTTCATCAAAAAATTGCTGCTAGAAAATATTTCACGAACCGCTGCGCGGGTAACACTTGGCAAGGCGGGACGACACATTGCCCGCGTCCAGCTCTTGCGTCCGGCCGCGGGCAGGCACCGCGTCTTTTCCCTGGCGGAGGCCGGCTGCCATCTCCGGCTTGGAACAGAGGCTCCATTTCTCTCTCCCGTTTTCTCACAGGGCGCGGGGGCGCGGGTTGACTTCTAAATACAAGAATACAGAGAAATACAGAGAATACAAAGGGACAGGCACATTGTAAGAAAGTTGTTGCAATTTTGAGATGCTCATGCACCCTTCCGTCATGCGTCTTCCCCGTCTCAAGGCTCCTGCGGAGCTTCCTGTCGCCTACTACCACTGCATCTCCAGAGTAGTGGATCGGCGGTTTATCTTGGAAGACGTTGAGAAGGAGCATTTTCTCAAGCTTATGCGCTTCTATGAGCGTTTCTGTAAAGTCCGCATCGTCTCCTACTGCCTCATGAGTAACC
>JAYVQB010000275.1:0-6877 GCA_043757085.1 Verrucomicrobiota bacterium | reverse complement strand
GAATCAGGGTGATTTGAAGCGGCGTCATGGTGTTTGCGGTGGGTTGATCTGAATTGAAAATGCGGCGGGTTTTGTCATCCGGCCTTTACCGTCGTCGTATGCCCTTCTTATATAAGGGCAACGACGGTAAGACGGTAAGCCGTCGCGACGGTGGAAAAGACGGTAAATGACGGTTGACGGTATCATGCTGAAATCCGGTATTGCCGGAATGAGTTCTGCTTTTTATGACTTCATCGTTTTGCATCACGAAATGGTTAGTCGCACAAGGAAGCTCGGCCTTCCTGCGCCGTCGCGCTCTGCGGGTTCAATGACTAATGTGAGCGGATTAGCTGCGGCTAGTTCCTTCACTTCGCGGCCTTCAAAGCTATGGCGTGCTTTCATGTCGCGCAGTGTGCAAGCCTGCGCGGGTTTCGTCTTGAGTATTTCCACAAGCTTCTCAAGCCTTGCCGCCTTGCGCGCTTCGCGGCCTTCGTTAAGGATGGAAAGCTGTTGCGCCGCGAACCACTGGACAAGCTCTATGGCCTCGCGCGCCGCCGGTTCGCTCAGTTCGTGATTGTGCGCCTCTGCGCCATACTCTGCCGCGTGCATCACAACGGAAAGCCTCCATGCCTGCTCTTGCCAGCGTGCCGCATAGATATTCACGTCAGCAAGGTCTCCGCCTGCGCGCCTGCGGGTCACTGTTTCGTTGTAATAGTTACGCATAACATCCTGTGCGGCCTTCGAGGATTTGATGCGGTAAGCTTCGCCCGTGTGCTCGTTGTAAGTGGTGACAAGATTCTCAATCAAGCTTTGCCAGCGTGCCTTCACATCGCGCTGGATAACGTGTGCGATCTCTGGCGCATAGGCAGGCTCGGTGTGCGTGTCGAAAACAAGGCAACGCTGAAACCATCCACTCTCGCAAAGTGCGGGTTTCGCCAGAATCTCACGCAACTTGTCTGGTTGCATCAGCCAGAGAAGCGAGAGGCATGGAGAATGCAGCACAATCGCCGGATGCGTTCTGCGGTTCATTTTTATTCCGTCGCCGCTGAATCCGGCAAGGTGAATGTCTTCGTCGGTCGCGTCATTATATCGTCCAGCTAACACGTCCAGCGCGCCGCGTGCTTCCGCGCTCATGCTTGACAGAGTCTCGCGGTTTGATTTGCTCAAAGCCTCGGCCAATGCCTCGCGCGTGATGTCAGAAACGGTCAGAATCGGTTCGCGGTTCTCGGCCTCAAGCTTCGCGATCTCTTGAAGGCAGGTCTTCACTTTGTCCCGATGCTCGGCGCGTTCCATGCCATCACTTGCTTTGACTGCGGATTTCTTCGCGTGCTCAAGCTCGGCACTCGTAACAGCAATCTCGGCAAGAATGTGCGGCTTGTCCTCAAGTGTCCACTGTTCGCAGCGGCTCCGCTCGATCTCAAAAAGCGGTTGCGTCACTTCGCCGTAAGCCTGGCCTTTGCCTGTGCCGCTTTTCGCAATCGGCGTGAGAAACAGATTGCCGCGCGTCTCACGTTCGCCGCCGGATTCGATGACAAGGCCGGAACCAATCGCCGCCGATAGTGTGCCAAGCGCGCACGCGGCGGGTAGGGACGCGGGCACAAGTTTTGACTTGCTCACCCCATGGGCGAAGTCGGAAACGACACTCGGCAGCAAGTGAAGTGGAAAGTCAGATTCTGTAGATTCCCCATCTTCAAAATCTTCAAAATCTTCAAAATTGACCTGAAGTGGAAAGTCAGATTCTGTAGATTCCCCATCTTCAAAATCTTCAAAATCTTCAAAATTACCCATTTCGGCGGATATTGAAGATATTGAAGATTTCGGATATAGGGTTTGCACGGATTTCGCGTTTTGCTCTGCGGCTTCGATCCTGCGTTTTAGTTCACCAGCGGGAAGGGTGCGTTGAACGTCCGAAATGTCTTTGGTGGCGGTTTGCGTGTTCATGGATTTAATAAGTTTTGAGGGTTGATGATGGTGATTGCTTTCGCGAAGCCGGAAAGCTTCTCGGCCAATGATGCGGCGGCTTTCTGTCCGGCTTCATCGCCGTCCAGTGCCAGCGTGATTTCACGTCCGGCAAGTAGTGAAAGCCATGCGCCGTTCCAAGCGTTCGCGCACGGCAGCGCGACAACCAGCCGTCCGCCGGTTTCGCTTTCTCTGTCGGCCTCAAGTCCTGCGTCAATCGCCGTGATAGCGTCGGTCTCGCCTTCACAAATCAAAACCCGGCAGTGTCGGTAGGCTTGAATCTTCAAAAGGAAACCGCGCCAGAGTTCGCCATTGCCGCCGAACAGCCAGCGTATCACGCGCGCGCCGTCTGCGGCCTTCCGGCGCGTCTTCATGCCGTGATCGTAAAGGAACGCCAGCGCGCCTTCGTGCCAACCTAGAAAGCCGTCCATTGCCAGTGCGCGGATCGTCTCCGTCTGCCAGCCTCGGCTTTCTGCCAGCCGTTCAATAAGTGCGCTATCTTCAGCCAGTCGCTTAACGGCCTCGGCTTGGATGCGCCCCCATTCGCGCAGCGTTTCGATTGCAACCACTTGCTGCAATGGCGCGGCCTTCACTAGCTGGCGAGTGCGCGGCATTGCTGGCGCGGTCTCTGTGCCATCGCCTAGTCCTGCAAGCTGGATGGTGACGCGGATAGCTTCGGCAAGCTCACAATCAAGAGCCTCGCGAATGAAGTCCACAACGGAACCGCCCTTGTTGGTCGCATAATCTTTCCATGCGCGGCCTTCATCGAAGACGCTGAAACTGGCGTTGCGCTCATCGCGGAAGGGTGAACGGCAGCTTCTCTTTGGTTCGCCGGGTAAGCCTAGCTTGCTCCACGCGTCGGTAACGGTAAGCAATTCTTTCGCTTGTGCGAGTAAGTCGGAATTTTTCATGGGCGCATTAGTTGCGCAGCGCGACAATCTGTTCCATGGTCAGTCCTCCTTTAGAACCAGCCGCGTGTGCAGAAATGCCGCGCGGCTTCTTTATTTTGCGGCGGCAATCTGCCGATTAAGAAATGCGTCCAGAGATTCGCGAAGAATCACGCGGCGACGCTGGCAGGTGCCAGAGAATCGGATGGCGGCAGTTTTGATTTGGCCATCTTTGGCAAGGCGATGAAGGGAACTGCGGGAGAATCTCACGCCGCGATGGACGATGTTCTTGCCGGGCATTTCGATGAAGTCCGCCATGTCGAGGGGGACTATGTTTTTTGCGGGTGTGGATGCGTCTGGTTTTGGATGATTGATTAGGCTCATGCCAATATAGCTTCCATCATTCCTTTCCAAGCCTAGTGTATCAAAAGGCAATTTTCGCCCTTGATAGCACACTTAATTCTTGGAGCGGCGACGTGCGCTCACTCCCTGCCGACTACCGATTTCCGGGCCGCGTTTTTTCTGCCGCATGTATGGATTCACTTTGAAATGACTTATCCAGCGTGACAATTCTTTTTCTTGAATCTCGTAATCATCTCCTAAGCCATTCCCTCGCGCTATCCGATTGATTTCCTCGCGCAGTTCGTCACGCGGTATGCGCTCCCGCCTCTCGGCATATTTCCTGCCGACATTTCCAAGAGCGATGCCCAAAATATTTTCTAACGCATTCCAGTCGTTTTTGCGTCCACTGCCGTTTTTCAGGCCAAGCTCGCTTTGCTTGAGTTCGCGCACCGTCTTTCCCTTTTTGCGGAGCTTGAGAATTTTCGCCAATAGTTGAATGGTTTCGGCTCTATTCCCTTCCATTTGCATGAGCAGCCACACGCCAGCGCGTCGTTGAATGTCTTCGCTACTCAATGCGGAGTTGCCCCAAGTGTTGCTGAATACTTTTCGCAAACTCGGCGGCAAGGAAAGCATTTGCCATTCGTGCTCAAGCTTCAATATGGTTCCCACTGGTGTTTCCCACGCATGGCCAAGTTGCAACGTGTGATCTACAAAGCGCAAGTCGTTGTCGAATAACGATGCCCGCAAAAGTTCGCCTTGCTGTGCTGCCGACACGATGCCATTAGGCGCGGATTTCTTGCCTTTGTGATGCTTCATGGTTTTGGCAACTTGTGGACGGCATCGCGCAGAGAAGACATTTCAGCGTGCGAGTATTTCCGATTAACGCGAGCGTTGGTGTGCGCAGATAACGCCATTCTCACGCGCTCATCCACGCCAGCGGCAAGGAGTGATGAATTGAAAGTGTGGCGCAGACTGTGAAAGGATTTCGTGCTTTGCGTGCGGCCTTCACCTTTGGCAACTGGACGCGGTTTATTATCTATTCCGGCGCGTTTCATCAGTTCAAGAAACTGCCGCGATGTTCCCGACCTGCCGCCAATCCTTCCCGCGAGTGTGGGACAGATAAGCGCGTGCGGGTCATCGCCAGCCTGTTTCATCAGGTTCTCTAAAAGCGATGGATGAAGCGGCAAAATAAGCGAGCGTCCAGAGCGGGAGGTTTTCTGCGGGGTGAATGTGAGGGTGCCAGCGGCAAGGTCAACGGAATCCCAGCGCAGAGCAATCACATCGCCAATCCGCATCCCAGCGTATGCGCCAAGCATGATGGCGGTTTCCCAGTCGCCACGCGCCGCCTTGAGTAGCTCAGTCAGTTCGATCTGTGTGAAAGGCTCGCGGCTGTCCTGTGTCGTGTTGTCCATTTCCACGCCTTTCGCGGGATTTCCCTGAATCAATCCCTGTCTGTGCGCGGCGGAGAACATCGCCCCGATAACCTTGATGTGTTGGCGGAGTGTCGTTGGCTTGCGGCCTGTCGCCTTGAGTGCATCGCGGTGCGCTTCAACTTCAGCGGGCATGATGGCGGAGAGAGGGGCGTCAGCCTTCTTTCCAAGCGCGGCAATGAAGCCGTCAATCATGGGAGTATAGGTTTCCAGCGTGTGCTTGGAGCGCGTGCTTTTCTTCGTTGCCAGCCAGCGCAGCGCAAAGACGCGAGTGCTTTCGTTGTCGATGCTTTGCCCCGTCGCGGAGAGCATTTCATTTAAGACGCGGCGCGCCCTTTCAACTGTCAGCGTCTTTCCGCGTGCCTCACGCGCCGCCTTTTCCCATTCAATCGCAAGGCGCATCGCATCCGAACGCTTCGCGGTTCCTGTGCTTCGCTGAGTGCGCAAGCCGTCGTGATCGTAGAAACAAGCAACGTAGAAAGGGCTTTTGGAGCGTTTGCGGAGTGATGCCATAGAGAAAGAGGGTTGCAGGTAACAACGAAAGTAACAACGTGTCACAAAATGTCAAGTTATGCCTCACCTACGCAAATTGGCTTATTATATGGCCAAAACGGGCGGGAATCTATGCGACGGTTCAATTCCGTCCCTCGCCTCCAATTTCTTTAACGAATGGACGGTTCAAGCTGCCTGCGCGGCCCGTCTGCGGTCGAGTAACATTTTTACCGCCGTCTTCATGCGGCCCAAAACGTAATACACAGTCTGGCTGCGCAGCCGCACCAGTTCTGCCCCGATGATGCGCGGAACGAAATCCGCCGGGACATCGAGCACGTCCTGCAATTTTGTGCCGTTCAATCCGCGACACAAGATCGTCGTCATGGCCTTGGTCAGCGTCTGCACCTGGGGGCCGAGCGTGACGGCAAAATGCGCCCGGTCGTTTTCATCCGCGCGTAGGAAAATGCCCACGGTGTCGGTGCATTCTTCGTCCTTACGCACGTCTTCGAGATCAAATTTATCTCCCTCGCGCGGCTCCTGCTTCTTCGCGCTATCGGACATCACTACCAGATTCTCCCGCCGCTCCTGCTCAGGCAGGTGCTCGAAAAGTTCAATGAGATCATTTAGGGCTGTTGGATACATGTGACAAAGACAAAAGACAGAAGACTCAAGGCAGGTTCGGGGCTGATTTACGAAGACGATTAAGAAGGAATTTCAGAGTCTTTTGTCTGTTGTCTGAAAGTCTGCTGTCTATCTACGCCCCCTTCTCCACCGGATTGCGAACCATGTTGCCCCACTCGGTCCAAGAGCCATCGTAGTTGCGCACGTTCGGATAACCGAGGAGATGCTTCAAGACAAACCAGGTGTGGCTGGAGCGCTCGCCAATGCGGCAGTAGGCGATAATGTCGTCTTCTTTCTTGAAGCCGAGATTGCCTGCGTAAATTTGCTTCAGTTCTTCGGCGGTCTTGAAAGTGCCGTCGGCATTGGCCGCAGTGGCCCACGGGCAACTCTTCGCACCGGGGATATGCCCCCCGCGCAAGACGCCTTCCTGCGGATAATCCGGCATGTGCGTCATCTCGCCGCTGAATTCCTTGGGGCTGCGAACATCGACCATGGGCTTCTTCGCCTGCATGTGGGCCAGCGCTTGCGCGTGATAAGCGCGATGCGATTCGTCATCGCGCTTGTCGGGAACGGGATAATCCACCGCTGAAAATTTCGGCACCTCGCGCGTGAGCGGTTTATTTTCCGCGACCCACTTGGCGCGGCCACCGTCCACGAGCTTGAGATGTTTGTGACCGAACAATGTGAAGACCCAGAACGCATAAGCCGCCCACCAGTTCGATTTGTCGCCGTAGAAAATCACGGTCGTGTCCGGCGTAATGCCGTTGTTTCTGCAAAGGGCAGCAAAGCCCTCCGTGCCCACGTAATCGCGCACAGTCTGGTCGTTGAGATCGCGCCGCCAATCAATGTGAACCGCGCCGGGGATATGCCCAGTGTCGTAGAGAAGCAGGTCTTCGTTGCTCTCGACGATGCGGATGCCGGGCGTGTTCAGATTGGCGGCGAGCCAGTCGGTGTCCACCAGCACATCGGGGGTCGCGTAAGCAGAAAATTTGGGATTCATATCGTTCAGTATTTGGGGCCAACAATATGCGCGTGCCGGGCTGGAACACAAGCCGCGAAGCTTTGCAAATCTTCCGTCAACGGTGCCGTCCATCGGAGAAGCCCCAGCGCGTCTTCCACTTCCAAGCTTAACGAATGCAGCGCGTGCCTCGGCAGCAGAAGGCGCTC
>JAYVQB010000274.1:0-1796 GCA_043757085.1 Verrucomicrobiota bacterium | reverse complement strand
TATCTTTTTTGTCGGTGGACATTGGTTTGCAGGTTGAATTTGAGGGCGGGCAACAACGCACGGCTCGTGCTTTGCGCAAGTCCCGTGTGGCACAGGTCTGTGACCTGTGTGTAAAACTGGCATTCTGCCAGTTTCAATGAGTGAACCGTGCGAGACGCCCGGTTCGACACACAGACTGCAAGCCTGTGCCACTTACTTTGGCAATTGATCTGGTGGTGGCAGTGGGCCGGGCAGAATGTCCACTCTCGCACCAACGCCGACTCGATCATAGAGCCACGCGATTTGTTGCGATGACATCCGCACGCAACCGTAACTGGCGGGCTTGCCGAGTTTGTATTCTTCGGCGGTTCCGTGGATGTAGATGTCGCGCCCGAAGGTGTTGGAATTGTGCGGTTCCGTGCCTGCGAGCCAGAGGATGCGCGTGACAATGGGATCTCGACCAGGCGCATTCACAGGCACGATTTCGCCAGTGGGCCGACGATCCTTGAACTTCATTCCGATGGGCTGGCCGTCGCCGATTTTCTGCGCGATCTTCATTCGGCCTAGAGGCGTGCCAAAAGAATTTGGTGTGTCGCTCAAGCAGAACTTTGAGGTGCTGACGGGAAACATCGTCACGAATTTGCCCTCATCGAACAAGGCCATTCGCTGCTGCGCCACGCTGATGACAAGGCGATGCTTGGTATCGGCGCAACTCGACATGATGGAGAGGAGGGACAGGAGGAGAAAAATGCGTTTCATCGATTTGCTTAGGTCGGCCTTACGGTTTGTGTTGTTAAATTATTGCTTGATCTTAGCTTATACTTCGATATAAAAAAATCCGAAAATACTTTCATCCATCACCGAAAGTGTGTTATGGTATTTATAGCTGCACTTTCGTTTGGATCTTTATAAATGATTGCAGTGGCGGCGGGGCTTCGTGGTGGTTGTCTCCGCCGCCTTTATTTTTTCCGGTCTGAATGGCTGGTGATGCCCGTAGGCTAGGGTGGTAGGCCGCCGGTTGAAAAACAAGGAACTTTCGGGCTTCTCGCGCCGAACACTTGCTGGAAGTTGGGATTTTTATCCCGACGGTGTTCGGCAGGTCTCGAGACCCGCCGGACGCTGCCGAAACTAGAGTTTCAACTTCCGATGCGAAGGATGGCAACCGTTATCCGAAGGGCGTTTCACGCACTTGTGACTTTTGCTTTACAAAAGATTCGACAAAATCTTTGATTCTGAACCATGAATTCGGGCGTAAGATTCACCATGGTGACTATCAATTTTAATAATTTCTCTAATTTATATATAGAAAATTGAAAAATATCTTGCGCAATTGTCCTGTTCATGGCATATTTCCTCGCTAACCGCAAAACTTTCTCACTCGCGTGAGGCGTAAGCCAGAACACGATCAGAAGTGAGCGGCGGACATCGTGGATAAAACCATGTGTTCAGGTAATTGGGTAAATTGTTGTTGCGGGGGCTGCTCTTCAGGGGGGCAGCCCCCGATTTTTTTGACCCGGCCACGGTGATTTGCCTCTGCTTGCGCCTTGCAAAGCCATCCGCGCCGCCCACTTTCGCAGGATGCTGCGCTTCTCGCTTTTCGGATTTCCTGTCGCCATTCACTGGATGTTCTGGCTGACCACGGCATTTTTGGGCGGAGGATTGGAGGCCAACCGGCCGGAACAAATGCAGCGTCTTGTGCTCTGGATATCTGCGGCGGCGGTTTCCATTCTTATACATGAACTGGGCCACGCTTTTACGATGCGTCGGTTCGGAGCGAGGGCATCGATCATGCTTTATTCATTTGGCGGACTGGCGAT
>JAYVQB010000273.1:0-6892 GCA_043757085.1 Verrucomicrobiota bacterium | reverse complement strand
TTCAAGCCATCAATTTGCACCCAAGGGCCGGTTACTGATTCGGGCGCGGCTTGATCGCCATGACTTGCGCCCCTTGCATAGATGCCGCGATGACGCAGCCAGTCTTGAAACTCCTGCACCGACCACGGGCTGTAACATCCCCAAGCATAGGGCGACATCGGCAGTTCATTTTCCACGCTGCATCCGGCGGCAATCATGACCTCGGGATGCTCGCGAGCCGCCCAGGCGTAACCTTGATCCTCGTTCAACCAGCGCGCGGCTTCGAGGCGGGCCTTGACCACGGCCTGATTCAAGCGCGAGACGCAAGCGAGCACACTCGTGCGCGCCAGTCCTTCGGTGTTGAAAGGCTCCGGGTCTGACCAAGTGGTCGCCATCCCGCTGCAATTTCCATCCGCGCGCCATGCGGCATTGCGCCGGTCTTGCTTCACGGCATCGAGAATCACGGGATAGCGGCCAATGGAATGATTCCCCACATGATGATGCTCATGCCAGACGAGGGCGTTTTCCTCCAGTAGGGGCATCAGTGTTTTCATGCCGGTCTTGTTCCAACTCCGGGGACTGGATGCGGAAAATCCCTCACGCATGTAAAGTCGGCCCGGCCCGAATTCGGACTTGAGCTTCTCGATGTCTTCGCGCCGGGCATTGTCATTGTAACGGGCGTCGTCGTAAGTTTCATGAATGGGCACCAGATAAAATGTGTTCTTCCAGTCAGGCTTGGGCAACACGGGATGTTCCTTCGCCCGAGTCACACTGAGCGGGTAGATCGCGATTTCTTTAAGCTCCACTTCGTGCTTTCCTCTTTCTGGTGCGAGACGCAGCGTTTTGAATTCGCCAGGCGCCACGGTGAACCAAACGGTTTGCCAACCCGGCTGGCCCAACACCATTCGCCGCAGCATTCCGCGCGACCCGAATTTCCCGTCGGCACCTGCGGGAAAGAGTTCGAGATAAGACATTTCTTCGGACAGACGGCAGACGATCTTGATCGCCGAATGGCCGGTCAGCGTGGACGGAAGCGTCGCGACGAATGAAGGATCAGCGCCCTTGGTTTGCAGTAACACTCCGCCGGACGTTGGAGTGGCCGTGACGTTCTTGACTGCATTCCACGATGCGCGGTCTTCTGGTTTTGAAAAATCCCAGCGGATAGATGGCGTTGCCTTGGACAAAGAAAAAGTCTTCTCCAACCAGTCAAACTCTGCGCGTCCCGTCGGCTGACCTTGCGCCGATGAATGACTGGCGACCAGAAAGATGCTGGCTGAGATGATAGAGATGAAGCGTGTCATGATCGGCAATCATAGCCGCATTTATGTATTGGCAATTAGCTTCATCAATCCGATGCCAGAATGAACTTACTCGGGCCGGTCAATCTGCTGCTTGAGTTCACTAGGAAGTGAATCCCACAATGCCGGATGCGCTTCCACAAGCCGGGCAATGTCGCCCAAGTCCTTGATGCGTTTGCTCTGCCGTCTCTCCGCCGTGCTCCAGGCTTTGATCTTCCCTCTGAGGGTATCATTCAAAGACGCGACGCGGAGCAGAATGCCATGCACATCCGCAGCGACAGCGCGTTGAGGGAAATCGCGATAGAAATCTTCCGTGCTCAGTTGCAGGCTGACTTTGGAGTGTCCTTTGAAGTTGACTGACCATTGGAACTTTTCGGAATTGAAGCCTGCCTCTTGGAGGATTTGCACGGCGCGATCAATCGCATCCGTGGCGACAACAAAATCCACGTCTTGAGTGACCATCGGCTCAGTCGCCCAATGATTCACCGCCACGCCGCCGATGACGCACCATGGGACGTCCAACCTTTCCAAGCAATCCACCATGCGCATGACATCATCCGTGCCGCCGATCGTCTGCCAGTCGTAAAATTTCTTCGCCGTCATGCCTGCATTCTGTCACTCGTTGCCAGAGATGCCAGTTTTTTGCGCCGCGTGTTTGCCTTGCTGTGAATTATCCAGACAAATTTACCTTAACGAATCTTTACCAGAGTTTATCTGTGTTCATTTGCCGGAGATTTTTTAAATGTTAATGTCCGGCTATCTCCACTTTGTTCCGGTTGTGTTATAATTCTCCTTCAATTCTATGAACGATCTCTCCCCCGCTGAACTGCGCCGTTATGCGCGGCATTTGAGCATCCCGGAGTTCGGCCTAGAAGGACAGAAGAAGCTGAAGGCGGCACGGGTGTTGTGCATTGGCGCGGGCGGATTGGGTTCTCCAGTGGCGATGCATCTAGCGGCGGCGGGCGTGGGCACGCTGGGCATCGTGGATGCGGATGTGGTGGAGGAATCAAACCTGCAACGCCAGCTTGTGCATGGCACAAAAGATTTAGGCCGGAGCAAGGTGGAGTCGGCGAGCGAACGGCTGCGCGACATCAATCCGAATGTCGAGATTGTCCCGTATGCGATGCGCTTCACGCGGGAGAATGCGATGGAGTTGGTGCGCGACTACGATGTGGTGATTGATGGCACGGATAATTTTCCGACGCGCTATCTGAGCAATGATGCATGCGTCTTGCTGAAGAAGCCGAACGTGTATGGCTCCATCCTGCGCTTCGAGGGCCAGTGCAGTGTGTTCGCGCCGCATCTGGGCGGGCCGTGCTATCGCTGTCTCTCGCCGCAACCGCCTGCGCCGGGCTTGGTGCCGTCGTGCGCGGAGGGCGGTGTGCTGGGCGTGATGCCGGGGATCATCGGGACGATGCAGGCGACGGAGGCGATCAAGCTGATCACGGGGATCGGGCAGACTTTGATGGGGCGGCTGCTGCACTTCGATGCGATGACGATGAAGTTCCGCACCTTCAATCTCCGCCGCGATCCGCAGTGCCCGGTATGCGGCTATCATCCGACGATCACGGAACTGATCGACTACGAGGGATTCTGCGCTATGCCTGCGGGCAAGATGAACGAGCCGGAGATCAGTGTGCAGGAATTAAATGAGATGTTGCAGCGCGGGGACGATTTTCTTTTGCTCGATGTGCGAGAGCCGTTCGAGGAAAAGATCGCGCGCATCGCGGGGGCAAAGCTGGTGCCGCTGGGCGAGCTGGAATCGCGTCTTGATGAACTGCCACGCGCGCGGAAGATCGCGGTGCATTGCAAGGGCGGCGTGCGTAGCGCGAAGGCGGTGGCTTTGCTGAAACAGTCGGGGTTTGCCGATGTGTGGAACGTGACCGGGGGCATCATGGCATGGTCGGAAGAGATTGATTCCAAAGTGCCGGTTTACTAAAAACCACGCGCTATGCTCGACGATACATTGCTTGAAATCCTGCGCTGTCCGGTGACACAGCAACGGTTGCGGATGGCGACGCCAGAAGAAAAGCTCAAGGTGAAGCTTGCTGCCGACGCCGAGGCGTTGGTGACTTTTGATGGGGCGAGAGTCTATCGTGTTTCCGACGGACTGCTGGTCTTGCTGCCGAGCGTGAACGAGGCAGTGTCCGAGGGATAGAACATGGCGGCGGCTTTGCGCAGATCGGGGTTTTCTTGGGAGGCTTCGTAAAGATCATCCTTGATGCCGCGATGCCGCGCGAGAAGGTGATACGCGCCAAGGCATTCAAAGCCGGCATTGAGCGCGCACTGCATGGGAAGGTATTCGTCGGCATCGTTCTTGGTGACGTTTTCAACCATGCCCCATGGAGGAAACAGATGTCCCTTTTCCATCCGGCGGAGAAGGTCGTGGACTTCGTCCGGGTGCGGATCGAGGCACGCGGACATGAGAATGTAATGGGGATGAATCAGTGTCTGGCTAGGCAGGTCCACGCCGCCGACGCTGTAGCCCAGACCGCGACGCGCTTCACCGGCGGAGAGTCCGTAAAGCCCAAGTGCGGTGGCTTTGCTCTCGGGCCAGTTTTTTGGAAAGTATTCTTTCTGTCGCAGCAACATGTTGCGACGCACGGCCTGCCAGTTCTGCCCGCTGATGGCGTCGGGCTTTGGAGAATCAAAGTCGGGATAGAAAAGGCTCTGAACCTCGGCAATGAATCCACTGCCTTCATTGATCCGGGCATTGCGTTCCATGCGCAGAACCGGGGGCTGCTGGGACATGCTGGCGAGCGCCAGGACGAGCGCGGTCTCCCCTCCCCAATCACGCCAGGAACCGGGCAGCGGACTGGTTTTGTCCTCCCGCACGCCTTGGCGGATGAAGCCTGCGGAGTCCACCATGTCGGCATACGAGATGTGGTGAACGGATTCCGTGAGCTGCGCGAGCACTGTGCTGTCGTGTAGCAATTGTGCTGCCAGCAACATGCAATGATAATAGATGCTGGTGTCCACGGTGCTGAATTCCGTGCCGGGAAGGATCGCATACACGCCATCAGGCCGACGTTGGATGAAATGCGGGAGCAAGCCGCCGGCGTTGTCGAGCTTCGCCACGCCGTCGTGAATTTTCGCGAGGATGCCGCGCGCATATTCTTCATCAACGATGCCGCGCCGCGCGGCCAAGGCGGTGGCAACAGCAAAGAATCCCGCGGCGGGAACATTGTCGAAACTGCCGTCGCTGATATGCGCACGGTCGCGCACGAATCCCGTGCGGGGGCTGTAGCAGCGTGCGAGCTTGGCATAGCTGGAAAGGAAGACGTATTCATCAAAGGGAATGTCAGGGGTCTGCACCACGAGGTTCACAGAGTCGAGGCAGGCATCAGTGCCGGACTCGGCCACCCAGTTGAGAAACTTCGCGGGGCCGATGTCATCCGGTTTGATCTGCTCCACGACCGTGTGCAAGTCCGTGCTGTCCACCGGGAAACTGTGGAACCAGAGAATTTCCTGTTTGGCTGATTTGATTTCGATCTTGATGGAACCTTTGCCACGCACGCCCATTTCAAATCCCACGACCTTTGGTTGGAAGCGCGGCTTGATCGCGGCTGGATAACACGCCCGAAAATCGAGCGACTGTTCCTGGTCGGATCCCAGCCCCGCAAGGCTGTGCCACATGCCGCCCCAGTAACCCGGCGGCATGGAGATGCAAACCGTGCCTACCTCCCAGCCCAAGCCCCCCTCTCCCGCACCGATGAAACCGAAATCCGTCCCCAGATAAGAATAGGACAGGAACGGGTTCATTTTCTGCTGAATCTCATGCCGGCCTACCGACTGGGGATCCTCGACGTTTTGATAGCGATGGACGGGCTGGAGAACACGACGCTGCTCGGGCAACGGATTTGGCTGCGGGTTGAAGGTAGGGATCGGAACCGGTTCAATTATAGGCGTAGCCGGCAGTAATTGCGGCGGAACTCCCTCTTGCGCATGGATAATGATCAAGCCCAAGGTCAGCACGACCACCGAGAGGAGAAATTTCTCGCTGCGCAGCCAAAGGCGCCTGACTTGACGGGAGTCCGCCATCACGGGCAAATTGGATTCTTGGCGACGGGATACCTCACAACTGGAACCGCTATGGCCAGTGAGAAAAAATGAGAAAGGGCAGGGCTTCATAGTGAAAGCTGCTGAATTTATTGAAAATATACTACATGTTTATAATTAATACAAGCAACAAATTTAGCTAGGTGAATAACAATGGGTGACTTGTTTGTGCATGTCATCTAGGCTGCGGACACAATTTACTCATGGATTCATCAGCTAGCCTACCTGCCGCCCATGTCAACCGACAGCCGACCGTGCTGGGTTTTCTCAAAACCTGGTGGTGCAAGACCCCACTGACCGCGCTGCTCATTTATTGTGCCATCTCCCTGCTTTTGGAGGAAAACTACCCGTTCAGTCACTATCCGATGTATTCCAATCCAGGCTCGGATCGCTCATATTATATAGTAGCCGATGCCGACGGCCAGCCGATTCCGATTGCCGACCTCACAGGCATCACCTGTCCGAAGGTGGGTAAAATGTATCGGAAAAAGGCGGGGGAACTGGCCAGCCGGCTGAAGCTCGACAGAGGTTCTCTGCCAACTGAGCAGCAGCAAAAGGTCGGCGAGGAAATCTTCGCCCAGCTGCGGCTCTATGCAAAGCAGTTGAACAAATCGCTGCCGGACAAACTCGTTCTGCAAAAAGTGGACATCAATCTCCGGGACGGCAAAATCACGGAAAACCCGAAGGTCTTAGCCCAAGAATGAAAAACATAGTAAAATGGTTGTTCGCAGGCTGGTTCCGGAGGCCTGAAGTGGGCGCATTGGAGTCGTTCATCACCCGGGGTTTTTTCGCCCTGATCGTGCTCTACACCCTGCGCATGGACTCGGATTTTCTGCGGATGACCACAGAGCCTAATCCCGTGGGCCTGCTCAAGCTGCTGAAACCACTCAATTTTCACCTCACCTGGCTCTCCAATCCAGAGACTTATGACATCTGGCGCTGGGTCATCTCGGGATTGCTCTGCTTCTATGTGGCTGGGATTGCCCTGCCCATCGTGCTACCGGTGCTGGCCGTCATGCACATTTTGCCTTTTACCCTCTTTAATTCCCAAGGCTACACCCACCACGGCAATCAGATCGTCAGCCTGATGCTGATGGTGCAGGCGGGTTGTGTCCTCTGGCAAGTGATCCGCGAGAGGCGAATTTGCTTTGAACCTCCCGACGCCGTGCTGCGGGGCTGGCTGCTCTGGCAGTCGGTTACTTTGATTGCCGGAACCTATTTTGTCTCGGTCATCACCAAGATGATCGCCTCAAATGGCCAATGGATCTGGAAGGCAAATTTCTTTCCTCTGGATATGATCAAGACCGAACGCCAGACCTGGCTGAACAAAGTTGATCACCCGTGGCCCGGCATCCCGGCCAACGCCCTGTGGTTGCTCGATCACCCCTGGACCTCGCGCCTGATCTTCGGAAGCGGCATCATCTTGGAAGCCGCGTGTATTCTGGCCATTGGCAACCGCCTGCTCGGACTTCTGATGGGGATTTCGCTCATCATCATGCACCGGAGCATCGACGCTCTCATGGGTGGCGTGGCCTTTCAATACAATGAACTGCTGG
>JAYVQB010000272.1:0-6894 GCA_043757085.1 Verrucomicrobiota bacterium | reverse complement strand
TTGGCCCAGCAAGCCGTCCAAATCGAACCAATGACTTACGCAATGCTCACTAAACCACCACATCTTGGGGTCGGTTGAGTCAAGTGCATACCCAGATTGGGTTTTGACTTCCCCCCCCGGAGAAGCTGGCTACAATGGAGCAATCACGGAACGGACTGCGCAAAGTGTTTTGACTTCCCCCCCCGGAGAAGCTGGCTACAATGGCAAGCAAATTCATAATGTTCGCGCCGTCGTTTTGACTTCCCCCCCCGGAGAAGCTGGCTACAATAACACGCTGGATTGGGGACGGTATCTTTCTGTTTTGACTTCCCCCCCCGGAGAAGCTGGCTACAATGGCAACACGATCAATGTCGCCGCGCAGGCGGTTTTGACTTCCCCCCCCGGAGAAGCTGGCTACAATCATCTGGCCATGACACTACTCGAGGATTTAGTTTTGACTTCCCCCCCCGGAGAAGCTGGCTACAATGGGAGCAGTTTTCATATCGCTCCTCCTGGTGTTTTGACTTCCCCCCCCGGAGAAGCTGGCTACAATGAGACGGCACTGCCGTAGTCGATGAGAGCTGTTTTGACTTCCCCCCCCGGAGAAGCTGGCTACAATCTTGAATATGCGCTCGATGCGTTCAGGAAGGTTTTGACTTCCCCCCCCGGAGAAGCTGGCTACAATCCGGGACAGAATGTGACTTCGTGCGGAGTGGTTTTGACTTCCCCCCCCGGAGAAGCTGGCTACAATCGGTCTTGCAAAACTCACTGATTCTGATAGAAACAAGTCAATAAAAGCTTCTTCGGGGGGGGGAAGTCTTAACTGATTCAGCGGCTACCGGACCTCTGCCTGGCACGTCTCGGTAGCCGCTTTTTTATTCCCAGAACTCAACTTGCTTCGGCATTTCCGGATCCACAGCTCGCTTGCCCTGCCTATAGTTTGCACCGACAACGGTCACACTCTTGCCCCATTGTTCATCCGTCATGAACATCATCCGCACATTGCCCGCTTCCGGCACGATGCGCTTGAGCTTGGCGATGTGCTTGTCCAGATTCTCGTAGGTCACACACGGGCGGGCATACACGGAGAACTGGATCATAAGGAAGCCGTCGTCCATCAAGTCCTTGCGGAAGCGCGTCGCTGCCTTGCGCTCCTCATCGGCGAGCACTGGCAGATCAAACATGACCAAAATCCAACCCATACGAAAAGGACTCGCTTTCATTGTTCTTTGTGAGAGGAGCGCGGACACTCTTGTCCGCATAAAAATGTTTTGGCGGCGCAGCCGCGAAGACGAAGGAGACGGACAGGAGTGTCCGCGCTCCCTTTGTTACAACTCCGGTGCCCAGAAGATGTCCGCGTCCTTCTCCGCATAGCTGCGCGTCAGCGAACTAGCACTGGCATCAATAGCATCCATCAGTTTCAGCGAATAGCGTTCGTGCTGCACGCGGCGCTCCCGCAACTCCGTTCCCACTCTCTTGCACCACGCCTTCATGCTCACATCCTCCTCCTGCATGAACTCTGCCAGCAAGCAATCCACCATGGGACGGAACGGCTCCATCACGTCATATACCAGCGGATCGGCCTGATAGCGCGTGCTGTGATGCACGCCCAGCGCTGGCGATAACCCATGCACCAGCAGGCTGCGGTGGCACAAGGCCGCGAGCACCGTGTAACCGTAGTTTAGCATCTGGTTCGGCGCGGTATTCTCCTTACGATCACGGCTGGTGGCGCTCCAACCGATGCTCGGAAAATAAAGCTGCCAGTAGCGGCGCGCGCAATTGCCCTCATCAATCTGTTTGCTGTCCAGCGCCCGCTCCAAGTGTGCGCTGCGAAGATCAAAACGGTGCAGCACCTTCGTTTGATTCAGTGTCTTGCCCCGCAGCATGACATTCCAGAGCTTTTCATTCAGCCGCCGGGGCCGCTCGCACTGGTGCATGAAAGCACGGGCATCAATCACGCGCTGCAAGGGCGCGGTGATGCCGCAGGGCTGGTAGGACTCATTGCAGTGCAGGATGATTCCATCGCCTTCCAGCACCGCACCGATGAAATTGGAACTCATCATCACGCCCCGCGCGGCGATAATGACCGCGCGCAAATCCTCATGTGGCATCCGATGCTCAGGAGCGTCCGGCACCTTGCAGGTGATGAATCCGCGTTCCTTGCCCAGCATGGCCCCATGCTGCATGATGTGGAGGATGTGATAGCTCATGGACAGCTTGTTTAGTGTTCATTAAGTTCGCGTGAATCCGGCTTTAACCAGCGCAGCTAGGCTGTATCGTGGAATATCAGGATGAGTTCTCCCATCCTGACGAGTGAGTTTTACGTCACCGCCAGTGCGGATGCTATTGAGAAGATAAATACCAGCAGGCAAAGGCATCTTCGCATGTGCGACCTCTTTACTGACCGAAACAGTGCAACCACTTTGAAAAAAACCAATCGTCTTAGTGCCCTGCTTCTTCAACGAGGCGGCCACAATCGCTGGTGACTCAAACACATAGATGGGCCTCACTCGCGGCACGCCTTTTCCATCCAGATAGATGATCTGTCCGCGATGTCCCTTCTTGGCCTTCCGCCATGCACCACTGCCATCCTTGGAGAGATCACGATACTCTTCAGCCCCGCCCACATCCATCAGCACGCGGAGCACACGGCTTCCCTGAGTTCCGTCCTTGCGCGGCACGCGCAGGTCTTTGCAGAAGCCCAACCACTGCTGCTCCCCTTCTTTCTTATCCGCCCATTCAATGAGCAGCGACTTAATGCGGGCATCCCGCACGCTATCAAACTGCTTCCGCGCATACGTCAGGTCATAAACGAATTTTGAGGGGCCGACGGATTTGTAAGCCAAGTCCTTGAGAATAGCCCGCTGCACAATCACTCGCTCGGCACCGCCGCGCAGACCATAAACCGTCTCTGCTAGAACGGGCTTCTCTAAGCACAGATTCCTTGGCAACGTATTGTTGAGATACTTCGCAAACGTCTCTTTGTTCACCGTCGGCGGGAATCGGAAGAACCGTAACTTCTCTTCATCCCTTGCCCAGCCTGGGATGAAGTTGATCACCATTGCATCAAGGGCGTGATGACGGTCGTCAGCGCGGTTCTTTTTCTCTGCCTCTTCCTCGGTGACACCTTCACCCGCGAGCAACGTGTTGAGTCCATACTTGCGGCGGATTCGGGCTGTGAGTCCACCGGAGATGATCGTGACGCGTTTCCTGCCTTCCGCATCCACGCCATTCTTCCAACCGAAGAAAACGCCGACGATGGTTTGCGAGAGTTTTGCAATCCACGCGGTCTCGGCGAGAGCTGTGTATTTATCGGCAAGCTCACACGCATCTGCGCCGGTGAGCAGCATGACTTTCTTTCGGCGCAGCGCGGTGGCGTAACCGTTCACGCGGTTCTTGTAAGCGTCCCAGCCAGCGGTGGCTGACAACCACTCGAAAGGCGTCTTGTTGTCTTTCTCCTTGTTCGCCTCACGCGTCGTGAGGATGTAGTTCACCATCGCATCGGGCCCGCCGCGTGAACGAGGAACGATGTGGTCTATCTGATACTCATCAAGCTTCGAGGGGCAAAGCTTGGCTCCGGTATAGAGACATTCACCGCCTTGCAGCCGCAGCAGTTCAATTTTCATTCCCGCACCTTTGTCCGTGGCACCCGCCGATGCGGCTTCCTCACGCGCACGCTTGCGATCCGCTTCCCGAGTCTTGAGGAATTTCCGATACTCAATGAGAGCTTTCTTGCCCATGTAGTCCTCGCGGACAAACTCAATGACGACTTCCTCCGGCTGGCCATGCGCCTTTTCCAGAACCCGTAAACGATCTACGAAAACATTGAGGCGATGCCTCACAATGGGATCGTTGTTCGCACCGATGATTTCCTGAATGGCAGCATCACGGTCCTCAGACCTGTTCACGAGTGCTTCCAAACGCTGATTTGGGATGTAGATGCCTTCCCACGTGCTGCCCGTGTCTTGCAGAAACTTCAAGTCAGCAGGCACCAGACCCTTCTGTGGGTTTGTGTTTCCGGCAAGGATCTGCACTTCTTGAGTAAGAAACTCTGCTGGCTTCAAACCGGAGAGAATAAGACGCTTCATCACTTCCAACGCGGGACGACAGAAGCGACTCCGGCCAGCAGGCTTCGGCGCTTCGATTTCTTCAAAGCCATTCTGTGGCAGAACCCCCAGTGTCTTGCAGATTTTCTTCCACTGTGTCTCGGTAACTTTGAAGCTTGTGCGTTTTGGGTCTTCAAAGATGGTCTTGATTTCTGCTGCGGTCAGAGCCGTTTGCACTTTCGGTTCACGCTGCACGCGCATGTTCTTAAGCTTCATCAGGAACACCGCATCGAAGATGATGCGTGAATCCGGCAAGGGCTGACCTTTATCATCCGACCTTATCTTGCAGACATTGAACCTCGGCATGAGCACGCACTTCTCGATGATGCGATTGTCAAAACGCGGTATTTTCTGTCCCAGCACGCCCTGCCAGTCATTCGCACCACCTTCGCGCAGGTGATGCTTCTGGCGGAGTTCAGGAAAATAGGAGGCGTAAGCAGTCTGCGAAGGGCCGTAGAGAAGTTCATTTGCCTTGCCTGCCAGTCCTTCGATCTGCTTGCCCGCCTTATCCGCGAGCAGATGAATTTCCTTTTCGATCAACTCACGCGGGATGATGACATTGCGCGTCGTTCCTGCGTGGCAATCAATCCGCTCCTTCAGAGTGTCGGGTTCTGCGGGATTCCACAGACCCATTTTCCAGGCGTCGAAGTAGCACGGGAGCTGCAAGTCTCCACGATCGGGAATCATGCCGTGCAGTTCCTTCTGGAAGGCATTCATGCGCTCCAGAGTCCCTTTGTCCTCCTCATCCGTTTCCTTCGTTTTGACGCTGCGTGATTCCCTGCTCTTCCACGGTATTTTCGGGTCGTAGCCGCGACGTTGAATGGCCGAGTGCAGCGCCTTGTAAATCTGCCATGGCTCAAGCTTCTCACCACGCAGGAGCTTGATGCGCAGAACACAGGAGGTGTAGCAGGTGGGATCGCCTTTCTCGGGGAACTCGCGTTCCAGCCGTTTGTCGCCTTTGCTGATGAGCTTCCATTTGCCATCAACCTTTCCCACGCGCCTGCCGATGAGCGGCTCCTGTCCTGCTTTGCGCCAGACTTCATCCAGCCATTGTTCCCGCATCTTGTGGGCCAGGCGCGTCCGCATGAAGCGGCGGCGCTTGGTGGCGTCCTTCGTGGAAGCGAACTCGGCAGGGATCAGCAGGGACTCCACATGGAGGAACTGATTCGTTTTTACATCCCGCACCGCCTCGCCGATGCTCCCTTTACCCAGATCGAATGACCAAACCGTGCTCATGGGCTGGATCATAGAGAAAAGGCGACAGTTGAACAATAGAAAAACACCAGTTCCGTCAACACACGCCACCCGCTCCACGCCGGACGACCTGCGGCCTTCAGGTTTAAGGCGGCAATTTTTCGCCTCTTTGATGCGATCCGACGGGAAAGCACAAGCCGTGCCTCTTTTTCCCATCACGCAGCTTGTTTCAGGCGCAAGTGAATGCAATGTCTCCATCCGGTTGCGCCATCACGGTCTCCCCACTTGCCTTAAATCATGTCCACTACCCCCTTCCCAGCCACCAGCAACGACGCCATCAAGCCACTCATCCCGGTCGAGGGCCTGAACGTGCTGCACATGTTCTACACCATCGACCACGGTCTCTGGGATTCGCTTTCTTCCGAGGAACAGCGCGAGGCAAAAACTCATTTCGCCACGCTGGTGCAGACGATCCGTTCGCATCCGCGCACCCAGCTTCTGACGTTCAGCATCGTCACTCCCAAGGCCGACATCGGGTTCATGCTCCTGACACCGGATTTGCACGATGCGAACCGATTTGAAAAGCAGCTTACGCTCGCCCTTGGCCCGGACATTTTGCAGCCCGCTTACAGTTACTATTCCATGACGGAGCTGAGTGAATACACCACCAGCGAAGAGGAATACAAAAAGCAGCTCGTCGCCGAATTGCAAAAACAGCAAGAAGGTCACGAGAGCGAGATGGTGCTCAATCCCACGGACTTCGAGGGAACTGATGACTTCGAGCTGCGCCTCAATGAGTGGCGGATGCGCATGAAAAAATACAATCAGGATCGCCTCTATCCGAACATGGCGGACTGGCCCGTGGTCTGTTTCTATCCCATGAGCAAGCGCCGTGAGGAGAAGGACAATTGGTATTCGCTCGATCACGAAGCGCGTCGCCTGCTCATGCAGGGTCATGCGCGCATTGGCCGCACCTGGCATGGAAAAATCCGCCAGCTTATCACCGGCTCCACGGGGCTGGATTCCCACGAATGGGGCGTGACTCTTCAAGCGAACGACATTTATCACGTCAAAGGCATCGTCTATGAAATGCGCTTTGATGAAGTGAGCGCGAAGTATGCGGAGTTCGGCGATTTCTATATCGGCATCCAGCTTGCGCTCGATGAATTGCTGCGGCGCGTTTGTCTTTGACCGCGTCGCGTGAGAGACTGTCACGGTCATGCCCACGATCATCACGCCAGAGACACTGGAGCGCCCGGTCATCAGCCTGGACACGCCCTGGCAGGTCGTGATTCACAATGACCCGGTGAACCTCATGAGCTACGTCTCGTTCGTCATCAGAAAAATTTTCGGCTATCCGGAGAAGGAAGCCGAACGGCTCATGCTGCAAGTGCATCAGCAAGGCCGGAGCATCGTCTGGACGGGTGCGCGCGAACGGGCGGAACATTACGTGCGCGAACTCCAGTCGCACCAGCTTCTGGCCACGTTGGAAAAAACTGACTGACATGCGGCTCTCCCTCCAGAAAAATCCCGCGCGCCTGCGCATCACTGAGATGCAGGAAATTCACCTCGAATTCCTGCGGCTCGCTGCGGACGACGCCAGCATGAGCGACTG
>JAYVQB010000271.1:0-1804 GCA_043757085.1 Verrucomicrobiota bacterium | reverse complement strand
AAGGCGAGCGTGACCAGCGCAGCGGGATCGTCTTGGCTCATCTTGCGCAATCCGGCGAGGTCACCCACGCGACGCGCGATGAAGTGATCGTCTGCCAGTGGTGCCAGCGACCCAGCGGCAAAGGCCAGCTTCATCACATGCCCAGGCTTGCCTTCGAAGTCGATGACTATCTTGTCGGCCAGGGTGTCCCATTCTTTGACTTGGCCCGCGCCCCAGCTTTTGTGCTGGCAGAAGGCGCCGACAGGCAGCAGAGACAATTTCTCACCCTCCGTTTGTGACAGTTTTCCAGCTTTGACCAGTTTTTCGACCTCGGTTATCATGGGACGGGCATCTTATAGAGGCAGTGGGGCGTGGCAAAGGAAATATGGCATTCTGGATAAATTGCCAATTCATCCTCATTCTGAATTCACTCCTTTGCAACCTCGCTTGGATCACTGGGGTAGGTCACTTTATTGAGTTTCTGCCTCTGAAGCCACTTGCGGAATTCACCGTCGCGCATCGTCGTTTCCCATGAACGATGGCCGCCTGCACCTTCGTAGATCGTCAGGCGATGCTCGACTTTGAGATTTTTCCAGATGTCCAGTTCCCAGCGGATATTACGCCAGTAGAGCGTCGGGTCTTTTTCATTGATGAACTGCCATACTGGTGCGGTGTTGGCTTTGCGAAAAAATATACAAACATTATTGTAGGCCGCCAATGGGACGGCGGCAGCGAATTTCCGGGGAAAAACCCTGAGGAACTCATAGCAGCCAAATCCGCCGCCAGAGAATCCAGTTACATAGAGCCGGGATAGATCGATGGCTGGTTCGCTGGTGGCCTTGAGCACATCTATGACCTGCCCAGTGAGCAGGGTTGGTTTGGAAGGCAAATCAGCGCTTATATCCGCCCACCAGTCGTTTTTCACATCACTCTGGGGAATGAGGACATAACAAGGCATGAACTTCTGCCAGTCGTGCTCCAGCAAGTATTGCGCAGGCGCACCGCCATCGGTGTAGTTTTTGAAATTGTCTGTGCCTCGGGCGCCGATGCCGGGGAGAAAAACGATGAGCGGCAGTGTCGCACCGCGCTTTGCTGCCTCTGGTGGCGTATAGAGCAGGAAGCGCAGTTGGCGCAGACTCGGCGGCACACCCGTGACCTTTTCGGGCATGTCCGGTCGGGTGTAAATTAGGCTGCGCAGCCCAGCCTTCTTTGTGGTCTCTGCATTTACAGCGTTTTGCTGCTCGAAAGGTTCTACTTTGCCTCGAATCACGAGACGCTCGCTAAATAGCCGATTGGCAAAAAAAAGCTCTCGGTCATCAATCTTAAAAATCTTCCCGTCGTCCGACTTCATCGTATGCACCCAGCCGCGTGTGCTCACGATGCTTGCGAAGATGGACTTGCCCAGTGCTTCGCGACGCCATTCTCTTCGGAAAGGTATGTAGTCCTCTTTCCAACTGTCACGCATATGATCCGTCAACTCCGGCTTACCCTCTGGTGCCGGCGGCACCAGACGTTGTTGGGCTGGGAGCGAACTCACGAACAAAGTGCAGAGCATGGAGCAGAGAGCCAGTGGCGACCATAGCAGGCGTAGTGGTTGCAAGTGGGAAAAGAATCCAGCTTGACGGCGCGGATTCTGCTTTTTAACCTGCTTCATATCTAACTTTTTTATGACATCACCTACTCGGCAGCACACGACCATACGATTAGTTAAGGCACGCGGTTCGATGAATACATGGCTGATTTTCATGGTCATGTTATTTACTTTTGCTTGGTCTCATGCGCAAGCAGCAGATTCAGGTCCAATAGATATTTCCAGCGGCAAAGC
>JAYVQB010000270.1:0-6916 GCA_043757085.1 Verrucomicrobiota bacterium | reverse complement strand
TCTCCGAACACAGCAAAATGCGCGCGCCATCTTCCTCGGCAAACGATGCCGCATTGCGGTCGCGCTGCATGAGCGTGAGTCCTTCATGAAACAGTGAGGCCGCGACATTGATCTCGTGTTGCAGGCTCTCGTGAAGTTCCTCCACCAGTTCGCGCGTGTGGCAGATGAGCAGCACCTTCTCTTCCTTGAGTTTCTTCAGCAAAGTGGCAAGCCATTTGACCTTCGCCTCCATCACGACTTCGCCTTTCAACGGCACCAGCAAGGCCTTGCGCTCGGGGAACCCGGACAAGGCCGCGCGGGTATTGCGGAACATCACGCGACCGATGCCGAATTCGTCGAGCAGTTCCTTGATGAGCTTGGTGCGTGTATCGCCGCCGTTTTTGAGTTCCTCGCACTGCTGACGAATGCGATCCGATTTCTTGCCAAACGTCGCGACATCTTGGGCAGACAAGGCCTTGCCATCCACTAGCCTGTCCACAGCCTTCGCGACTTGTTCGTAGTGCTCCGCCTCTTCGAGAAACTGCGCGAGATCGGCATAGCGATCTGGATCGAGCAAGCGCAGCCGCGCAAAGTGTCCTTCGGGGCCGAGTTGTTGCGGCGTGGCCGTGAGCAGGAGCAAGCCGGGAGTTTTTGCGGCCAATCGCTCGACCAATAGATAAGCCGCGCTCGCTCCGGCGGGCGACCATTCGAGATGATGCGCCTCATCCACCACGACCAAGTCCCAGCCTGCGGCCAGTGCCTGTTCGCGACGTTGTTCATTGGTCGAGAGAAATCCGATGCTCGTGAGCACGAGCGTGCTTTCCAGAAAAGGATTCTCCGTCGCATCTTCATTCTCCATCGCATCACAGCGATCCGCGTCATAGATGCTGAACATCAGATTGAAGCGTCGCAGCAGCTCGACAAACCATTGATGCACCAGCGGCTCCGGCAGCAGGATCAGCACCCGCTCCGCGCGACCTGTGAGATGCAGCCGATGCAAGATCAGGCAAGCCTCGATGGTTTTTCCCAGACCCACTTCATCCGCCAGCAAGACGCGCGGCACGAAGCGCGAAGCCACATCGCCCGCAATGGACATCTGATGCGGAATCAAATCCACGCGACCACCAAGATAGCCGCGCACCGGCGACTTCCGCATTTCACAGCGTCGGTTCAGCGCCTCCATGCGCAATTCAAAGGTGCGGAAGTCATCCACCTGACCGCCGAGCAAGCGGTCATCCGGCTTGCTGAAACTGATGGCGTCGGACAGCTCCGCCTCGGGCAGCGGGCGTTTGTCGGTCTGATAAATCAGTAGCCCGTTTTTTTCCTCGACCGCGTTGACAACGAACTCCTCGCCCGCGTGCGACTGGATGCTGTCGCCTTCCTTGAACTCAACGCGACGCAGCGGCGCAGTCTTCAACGCATACTGCCGCAATTCGTTCGCCGCCGGGAACAGCATCTCCACGCGCTGGTATTCCACCTTCAAGACAATACCCAGCCCGAGTTCAGGCTCGGTGTCACTGACCCATCGTTGTCCGGGAACTGGTTGTGTCATACTGATAAAAAAGGGGTGTGATGCTACGCGCAATCACCTTTCATGCAACGAGGAATGCGAAGAGTCTTTCACTTCATTATGTCACGGTTCCAACACTACGAGCGATTGTGACAAGCGACGAAAATCATCTCCATTTCGCGAAATCAAGCCTTGGAATCGCAACGCATACGCCGCGATTAATACGTCAGCCATAGGTCTCTTACCCTCTGAGCCAGCGCGCTTGCGTAGGATGTGATCATGCCACAAACCATGCGCGGCCCGAGTGTCATCCGCTGTCCAAGTATCCAAGAAACTGATACCCAAACTGTTCAGCCACTGAGCTTGCGCCGAATAGTCACCATGAAATGACGGGGCCAGTTCTATCATCGTGATTGGAGCCACGACGAGACCATCACTGGCGCGTTCGGTAAGGCACACCGCCGAAAGTTGCGAGAACTGCGGATCAGCGTTGCGAATGTCAATCAGCACACAAGTGTCAATGACCCAAGCCATGCGTCAATCCTCGTCGCCTTCCCTAAGTTCGCGCATCACCTCAGCCGTCGTCTGACGCGGCATATTTGGGTGCTCGCGGTATGCAGAACCAATGGCGGCAAAGAAGTCGGGCTTGGAGGTTTTTTTCTCATCATCCTCATTTGCTTCAACAAATAATAGAACACGCAACGGCACTTGCTGCGTCAGCGTCAACGGAGATTCCAAATCCAACCGCGTTGCGTTGACGAGCCGCCCGCGCGTTTCGATGATATTTGGCGCATTCATTTCTACACAGTAAGCCGAAGCTGGCTTCCGGGCAAGCTTGAAGGGGGCATCAATAAAAACTGCCAAAGACAGGTGGAATCTCACGCACCACAACTCGCAGGCTCAAGCCTTGATGCCGGAGAGTTTGATCGAGCCGGGCATCGTTTCCAGAAGGTGATTGCAGCAGCATTTCCACCAAGGGTTTCCATTTTGCGAGGAATCTCTCAGCATAAGGATGACGCGGGTCGCTCCAGTGTTTCAGGAGTCGCGCGCGGTTGTGCGTTCTGCGCCAGAGCAAACGTCCATATTCCAAACGTGCTTCGTCCTGCGGAAGAAGTGTGTTCTGGAGATCGGTTGCGTTCATCCCAAGTCCAAAGAACGCATGAATTCCGCGTGACGCAAGTCCCGTGGCTCGCCCCGAGCGAGCTTGGGGGCCAGTAAATCCGACACTTCGGGCACTGTCACAATGAGATTTCCGTAAGTCGCGACTAGAGCGCGATTTTCCCAGCCGGACGGCAACGCAGCCAGAGCACTGCGCGGCATGAGGTTTACATGCCATCCGTGCTGCGCCTCGAATTCACTGCCAATGAGCGCATCGTAAGCAAGTTCAGCAACTGATTCATCTTCGGTCACTGGATCGGCATCCATGCTGTTATCAGGCAATGGGTCGTCGCGTCCGCTATGCGCGACATGCCAGAGCAGCGCGGCTGAGCCGATCAATGTCATTCTGCCAGATTCCTTCAAGGCGCGCCCCCATTCCTCAAGCCACTCGATGACTTGATGTGGATGATGCAATTCCCGGCGCGGCATGACTCACTCAGTTTTCTTCTTCAACTGCGGGAACAGCACCACGTCACGGATGCTCTCAGCGCCGGTGAGCATCATGATCAAACGATCAATGCCGATGCCGATGCCGCCTGCGGGAGGCATGCCGTATTCGAGGGCCAGAAGGAATTCCTCATCCATCTTTTGCGTTTCCTCGCCGGCTTGATGTTCGAGGCGTTCGCGCTGGACGATGGGGTCGTTCAACTCGCTGTAGCCCGGTGAGATTTCCTGACCGTTGATGACAAGTTCATACACGTCCACCACGGAGTCGTCCGCTTTGTTCTGCTTCGCCAGTGGCACGAGTTCCTTCGGGCAATGCGTGACAAAGAGTGGATCAAAGCTCTTCTCCTCGACGAGTTTTTCAAACACATGCTGGGTGACTTCGTAGTCCACCATGTGGTCAGTGATTTCGACGTGAAGCTGTTCGCGGCAACGGGCTTTCTTGGCATCAGTGTCGAGTGCAAACCAATCTGCGCCCGCTACACCGGTGATAAGGTCTTTGTAGGCAGCACGTTTCCATGGGCGCTGGAGATTGATGGTGCGGGTGACGACGCCTTCAGAATCTTTGTGCTCGATCAGAAGTCCACCGCAGAATTTTTCCGCGAGATGGCAGACCATGCTTTCCACGAGATCAGCCATCTGCTCGAAATCACTGAAGGCCCAATACGCCTCCAGCATGGTGAACTCGGGGTTGTGGCGACGGCTGAGACCTTCGTTGCGGAAGTTTCGGTTTAGCTCAAAGATTTTCGTGAAGCCGCCGACGAGCAGGCGTTTGAGGAAAAGCTCGGGCGCGATGCGGAGATACATGGTCTGGCTCAGCGCTTTGAAATAGGTCTCGAACGGTGAGGCGGCGGCACCACCGGGCACGTCTTGCATCATGGGAGTCTCCACTTCGAGGAAATCCATTTGATGGAAGAAGGCGCGAATTTCTGCGACCATCCGGCTGCGCATGACGAAGGTGTCGCGGCTTTGTTCGTTGCTAATGAGGTCGAGGTAACGCTGACGATATTTGATCTCGCGATCCTGTAGGCCGTGATATTTATCGGGCAGAGGGCGGAGAGATTTGCCGAGCACGGTCATGGTATTGGCGTGAACGCTGGGTTCGCCGGTTTTCGTGACAAAGGTTTTGCCATCCACGCCGACCCAGTCGCCGATGTCGAGCAGATGCGTGAAGGTGTGAAAGACTTCATCGCCCACATCTTTCTTGCTGAGGTAGCACTGGATGCGCCCGGTGATGTCGCTCAGGTCAAAGAAGACACTCTTGCCCATGTCGCGTCGTGCGGTGATGCGGCCCGCGATTTTCACCTCTAGGTCGGGCGTGAATGCGGCGCGCAGAGCACCGGGTTGATGGGTGGTATCGAAGCGCCCGCCGAAAGGCTCGATACCGCGCTCGCGCAACGCGGCAAGTTTTTCGCGGCGGAGGCGCAGCAGATCGGATTCGGATTGGACTTGTTCTTCCATGGATAAAGGTGGGTGCCCGCAAATGCGGAGCGCATTGGTAGGCGATGCGCGGCGCTTTGCTACTGCAAACTAAGGAAGCTCAACTGACCCAAGCGTTGCGGGCTGCCAGCCCTCACATGAATGAGGGCTGGCAGCCCCCAACACTCAACTGATCGCCGCGCCTTCGCCTGAATCTTGGGCTGGCTTCTTTTTATTGCGACGGGGAACTTCCTGTTCTTGGAGAATGCGATCCTCGATCATCGGCTTGGTTCCAGCTTCCACTTCGGGATCTTTCTCGATGTAGGGACGCTGCTTTTTGTAGAGACTCAGCCGATCAAGCAATTCCTTCTCCAGTTTGACACGTTCCTCGGGCGTGATGGCTTTTGATTTGTCCTCGGAAAAGCGCACGATGGCCTTGAGTTCAGTTTGCACTGCCTCGCCAAATTTACCAGAGCGCGCAAGCGAAGCCGCAAGGGTGTCGATAACCTCGTAACGCTCGTCACTGACTTTTTTGACGGCGGAGCGTGCGAATTCCAAAGCCGTATCTGCATCGTGAAAGTTAACATCCGGGCATGTGGCAAGGAACCACGCGAGATCGTTGTGCGCCCAAGGATCTTCCGAGCGCGCGGCCAAACGATACCATGCCTCAGCGCGGCGATAATCCAGCGGCACTCCACTGCCAGTGTAATAAAGATAGGCGAGGCGCGTCATCGCCGCGATCAGCCCCTGCTGCGCGGCTTTCAAATAGAGGGCGGCGGCTTCCTTGCTCTTTTTTTCAGTTCCAACGGCGTGTTCCAACTTCCAAGCGTAAGCCGCCTGAGCCGGGGCAAAATTTTGATCCGACGCGCGAGAGAGCCACGAGAATGCCTGCTTCTCATCTTTCTCCACGCCCTTGCCCAGATCATAACAATCGGCCAGATTAAGCTGGGCCAGCGCAAAACCGAACTTGGCGGATTTTTCATACCACTCGAATGCCTTCTTCGAATCTTTCGGCAAACCCACGCCTTCCTCAGACATGCTGCCCAGCGCATTCATCGCGGGCAGGTTTTGTTGCGCCGCAGCTTTCTTCAACCATTCGGCGGCTTGCTTCTCGTCCTTTGTTAAACCTTCGCCGCTCAGCAAACGAATGCCGAGCTCGAACTGCGCATCGGCGCTGCCCTGTTCGGCAAGTTGCGACAGCGCGGCAGAGTCCACCTTGTCACCAGCAACTGCTTCTGGTTCCTGCGCTCGCAGCGAACACGCGAGCAAAAATATCGCACCAAACAAATTTGTCAGGAATTTTATCTGCTTCATGGGTGCTTACTGTAGCTGGAAATCGGCCAAAGGAAATACCGAATTTGCAGAAATGCATTCCAGCATTATTTGCGTGATCGCCTCTACGAGGTAAGCATAACGACCTCGGACTAGCCTCATGAAATTCTTTTCCAGCAAAACTGCGGGGCTTGCCTTGCTCCTCGGCGCGCTGGCCGTGGTAGTTTTCTCGTGGTCGAAACGGACGCGAAACTACACGCCAGTTCCAGTTGCCAGCAACAGCGTCTCGCCCGGCACCTTAGAACCGGAGGCCGCAGTTTTTCCGCATTACGCCGGGGCCGTGAGCTGCCGCGATTGCCATGCGAAAGAGTTCGCTTCATGGGCGGGATCGAATCACGGCATGGCCGAGCGGGCGCTGGATCCAGCATTGGATCACGCGGCGTTTGACCCAGCGCACAATATTGTCCATGCAACGCAGAAATCCGAGGCTCTGATGCGCGACGGACGCTGCGAAATGATCACCGCAGGGTTAAATGGGCCGGCAGAAGCTCATACGGTGGATCGGGTCATTGGTCACGATCCGCTGAGACAGTTTCTCGTCGGCGCGCCGGGCGGCAGATTCCAAACCCTCGAACTAAGCTGGGACCCGAAGAAAAAAGAATGGTTTGATGTCTATGGCAATGAAGACCGCAAGTCCGGTGAATGGGGCCATTGGACGGGGCGCGGCATGAACTGGAACGCGATGTGCGCAAGCTGTCACAACACGCGATTGAGAAAAAATTATGATGCCAAGTTCGACACTTTCCAGACCAAGATGGCGGAACGCAGCGTGAGTTGCGAAGCCTGTCACGGCCCGATGAAATCGCACGGCGATTGGCAAAATCAAAATCGCGGTGCGAAGAACGACCCCACAATCAAGCGGCTGACCCCCGATCAAATGCTGGACACTTGCGGTGCCTGTCATGCGCGGCGCGGCGAACTCACGGGAGACTTCAAGCCGGGCGATGCTTTTTTTGATCATTATTCGCTCACCCTTGTGGATGGTAGCGATACTTTTTATCCCGACGGTCAGGTGCGCGATGAAGACTATGAATTCACGTCATTCCTCAGCAGCAAGATGCACGCGCAAGGCGT
>JAYVQB010000269.1:0-1809 GCA_043757085.1 Verrucomicrobiota bacterium | reverse complement strand
GGTCAGGCTGCAATTCCTTGACAATTTATTATGTTTCATGAATTTAATCATTTAGTCTCGGCCAGATACTTCTTCAGTGGAGTCGAGATTGTTTTCAGGGCCTTCTTCCGATCTAGCCGCCGCAGTTGCTGGCTCACGTTCGCGGCTGATTTCATCGACAGCTTCTGCGCCAGCCATGTCTGCGTCACCACGGTGCGTTCCCACAACATTTCTGCCAGCAGCACTTTGCGCACATCCGATCCCTTCCATCTCCCCAAATCACTCGCCTTGATGCCAGCCGCTTTCAATCCACCCGCCAGCATCTCTTGCGCCCGCCGCTCGTCATGCACCACCACCAACGGATGCTTTTTATAAGAGCGGGATGCGGGCACCCGCGCTTTCATCACAGTGGCAGCCAGCTTGCGCAGGGTCTCGCCAAAGGCCTGTGTCCCCCAATACCAGCCTCGCCTCAAGTGACTCGCCCTTTGATCCAATTCCTCAGCCAGCGCTGGTGCGCCGCAGTTCTCAATCTCTTCGCTCACGGCCCGCTTGTCCAGCCGCTCGACCATCTCGCGCCGTCCCGCCGTCGTGTCCGACAATCCGAACGCTTTCATTCCGCTCTGTGCTGCCAGCCACTTCGCGCGCTTCGTCGGCACCAGCGCGTAGCCACCGGCGATGCTGCTCCAAGGATAGTCCAGCACGCTCTGCCCCGCTTTGGGCCGGATGATGCGGGCGCGCACCGGGTTGAGATGGATATAGTCCATGAGCGTCTGATAGTGATACGGATTCTCTCCTTCTACGAGCACCGCTTTGTAGCGATCACCAAAGAGCCGCCCCCATTTGCGGTGGCGCACGTTGTAGCGACGCGTCAGGGCGTTCTGGAACCAGGTCATGCCGACCACTAAATTTGGCTCCGGCGTCTGGATAAAAAGGTGGTAGTGATTGCGCATCAACACCCAAGCGTGAACCCGCCAGCCTGTCCTTTGGCAAGCTTGTGACAAGGTGTGGAGAAAGAACCGCCGGTCATCATCGTCGTGAAAAATGTCCTCCCGACGATTGCCGCGAGCCATCACGTGGTAATACGCCCCGACGAACTGAATGCGAATGCTGCGTGCCATTCGTCATGATCGGACGAGTGGTTATATTTGTCAAGCAGTTGCAGCCTGACCCGAATGGCGCTTAGTTAAGGAGCATTCTCGGTAATTTCCGCGTCTATTTTGCACGTATATTACGTGGAGAAAAGAACTGGTAGGAAAGCCCATCTTGGGGTAATGTTTCGTATGAGCAAACCACCACCTTTCTTGACGGGCTTTCCCACTCATTTCTATGGCAGCGCCAAGCGCAGCGCGCAAGCCACATTGCTCCGGCAGCGGGAGCATAGCCTGATGCGATTGCATCAGGCACGCCACCGCGTGCTGGATTGGAGAGATGGCAAAAGGCTCTCCGGACAGGAGCGGGAGGTGATCTGGAGCAAGCCCTTGCCACAATCCAAGGGGAGCAAACTTAGCGCAGAACAATGGGAAGCCTTGCCTGACACCCTAACCATTCGGCTGGTGAAACATCGTTGTCAGGGGCGCGATAAACAGCCGCGCGACATCATCATCGCCACGACGTTGTGTGATCGCCAACACAGCGCAGAGGAGCTGGCCGCCCTCTACGAACAGCGCTGGGACATTGAGGTGAAAATCCGCGACATTAAGACCACTCTGGGCATGGAAGACTTTGCCGTGAGAACGCCTGAGATGGCGCAGAAAACGCTCAGCATGATCAGGATCGCCTACAATTTGATCAAAGCACTCAGCCAACAAGCCGCCATCCAGAACGGACGGA
>JAYVQB010000268.1:0-1810 GCA_043757085.1 Verrucomicrobiota bacterium | reverse complement strand
CGCAGCGCGATCTCCTTGCCCTGATACGCATCGCGCACGTCTTTGTAATCGGCAGGGCCGGTGATGTGGAGGATTTGCAGCCCAAGGGTGTCGAGTTGATCGAGCGATTGCATCACCACATTGTTCACGCCCCGCGCACCCTGGCTGCCGCCGACGACGAGCAACGTTTTGCGGTCGGGCTTGAGATTAAAAAAGACATGCGGATCGTCCTTGCCCTCTCGCGCTGCATTTCGCAAAGCCGAACGCACCGGAGTGCCCGTCACTCGCGTTTCCTTCTTGGGAAAAAATGTGGCACACGCTTCAAACCCGAGCAGCACCACATCCGCGAAACGCGCCGTGAGTCTGTTGGCCTTTCCCGGAATGGCGTTGGAATCGTGGATGAACGTCCTGATCTTTTCCATCCTGCCCGCCATAACCGGTGCGGTGGAAGTGAAACCGCCCATGCCGAGCACGACATTGATCTGGCGCTCGCGAATCATCTTACGACATTGTTTCAACCCGCGCCACGATCCGAGAAGAAACGATATCATCTTCGGCGACCAAGGTTTTGGCATCGCCAGAAAAGGCATCTTCTCAAAGCGCATCCCGTCGTGTCCGCTGGCCGCAAGCGCATCAATCTTTTTTTCACTGATGAGAATCGTCACTTCATGCCCGCGCGCTTGCAATGCCTCACCAACGGCAATGCCCGGAAACAAATGCCCGCCCGTGCCGCCACAGGCAATGAGGATATGGGATTTTTTCTTGGATGATGAATTGCTCGCAGCCATTTGGAGCCGCCAGTCTTACGCGGCGACGCTGGAGCGGCAACTGAATCTTGTTGCGAGGGTGTCGGGGGCTGCCAGCCCTGGTATGAATAAGGGCTGGCAACACCCAACACTTGTTCACTTGATCTCGTAAACAACGTCTTTGGGCCGTAGTTCAAAATCATCAATGTTCAGCGGATGGACTGGCCACGCCAGACTCCAGATCAAAGTCACGGAGGTGAGATTGGCATCGGCAGCGCGACGTCTGGGCAAGCCTGCAAAACCTCGTTGTCACGGGTGCGAAGCTTGAGTCCAAGCTTCCGCCGCCGCTTGTCTGGCCTCCGTGCCAATAAAGAAATCAATCAAGACAGTGGCATCAACGACGGTCATGGTGATCTCGGAAGGGTGAGTTGGTTCAAGCCCGGCCTTCTATTTTGGCGGCATCTATTTCCTCGTCCGACATGAACCGCTTCATCCTCGCCCGCGCAGCATGTGTTCTTGCGATGATGTCGGCGACAATCTCCGCCCGACTCAATTCCGTCGGCAAAGCTTGCTCAAACACCGCCACCGCTTCTTCGTCCACACTACGATGATGTTTGCGCGCAAGGCGGTGCAGCGCGGTGTGCAGAGACTCAGGAATGTTGTGCAGGGTCAGCGTAGCCATGCGGTGATTATGTCATTCTTCCATGTAAAACTCAACTCTTGAATCACTTTCAATATTGCCTGCGGAATTAAATTCAAAGTCTTGTCACTCAATCAGAGATGAAGATCGAGTGCGTCAATTCCGAAATGATGACGTCCTCCGGCGCTCGCCGTAACTGAATCATGTAGCGAGGGCGTTGGGGGCTGCCAGCCCTTGCATGAATGAGGGCTGGCAGCCCAAAAAACTTGTTCACTTGAGAACGCGAACAACGATTGGATACACAAAAATATTGCAATCCATCGGAAATATTGTGAACCTATTCAGATGTCTTTCTATGCCCACAGTAAGACCCGCCCGGATGGCACGCCCGCCCCTCAATCCGAATGGGAGTCGCTCGAGCAGCATCTGCGCGAAGTCGCCGATC
>JAYVQB010000267.1:0-6961 GCA_043757085.1 Verrucomicrobiota bacterium | reverse complement strand
GATGCCTCCGGCATCAAATACGATACAAGCCTTTCGCATAATCCTCCTGACTAACTTGAGCCACCGCCGTGCAGTGAGAAGCCTTCGCCTGCTGAGGGTAACTGTTCCACTTTTGCATCACGCGAGCACAGCCTTCACCACATTTCCTGCTACATCCGTAAGGCGGAAGTCGCGGCCTTGGAAGCGGTAGGTGAAGCGTTCGTGATCAATGCCGAGAAGGTGGAGCATGGTGGCGTGGAAGTCATTCACATGGACGCCGTCGCGCACGAGGATGTAGCCGAGTTCGTCGGTTTCTCCGTGGGTGATGCCGGGCTTAATGCCGCCGCCGGCCATCCAGAAGGTGAAGCAATTTGGATGATGGTCGCGCCCGCCTTTGCCTTCTTTGCCGAGGCGTCCTTGCAGATACGGGGTGCGTCCAAATTCACCGCCCCAGACTACGAGGGTGTCTTTGAGCATGTCGCGTTGTTTGAGATCCTGAATGAGGGCGGCAGACGCTTGGTCGGTTTCTTTCGCGAGGACCGGGAAGTCGCGTTCCATGTTGCTGTGTTGGTCCCAGCCGGGATGATAGAGTTGGATGAATTTCACACCACGCTCGGCGAGCCGGCGGGCCTGGATGCAGTTGGCGGCGAAGCTGCCGGGCTTCTTGGAGTCTTCACCGTATAGCTCAAAAATATGTTCCGGTTCCTTGCTAATGTCCGTGGCCTCGGGAATGGAGGTTTGCATACGAAAAGCCATTTCGTATTCCGCAAAGCGGGCGTCGAGTAATGCGGGCGGGAGGCCGGATTTGATCTCTTGGGGTTGGGCGGACTGGATGGCGCGAAGCCCATCAAGAACGCCGCGCGTCATGTTGCGCGAGATGCCTGATGGCTCGCTCAGGTAAAGCACGGGATCCTTGGAGGAACGGAATTGCGCGCCTTCGTATTGTGTGGGCAGGAAGCCGCTGCCCCAGAGCTTGGCACTGAGTGGCTGGTCCGCCTGCCGATTCGACACCATGACGATGAAGGCGGGCAGGTCTTCGTTGGTGCGACCGAGACCATATTGCACCCAGGCTCCGGCGCTGGGGCGACCGACGATGGTCGAACCTGTGGCCATAAATGTTTGCGCCGGATCGTGGTTGACGGACTCGGTGTGCATGCCCTTGAGGAAGCAGAGTTCGTCCACGATTTTTGCCGTGTGCGGGAACGCACCGCTGACCCAGGCGCCGGACTGGCCGTATTGCTTGAAGCCGTAGGTGCAACCCTTGAGCTGGAAAGTCGTCTGGTTTCCGCTCATGCCGGGGAGCTGCTGCCGGCCCTTGCGATGAGATTCCGGCAAGGGTTGTCCCTGGTTTTTGTCGAGATACGGTTTGTAATCAAAACTGTCCACATGCGACGGCCCGCCGCTCATGAAGAGGAAAATCACGCGCTTGGCCTTGGGCGCGAAATGAGGCAGACCCGGAAGCGGCCCGAATCCGGCGGGCGGCGAAGTTTCCGCGCGCAGCATGTTCGCGAAGGCAACTCCGCCCAGTCCGTGGCCCATGCGGGTGAGAAAATGGCGGCGGGAGAATGCGGGCAGGTTCATGGTTTCAACGGTAGTTGGTTTCGACATGGCTCATCAGTGCGCGCACCAGCATGGCGGTGGCGGCGGTTTCAACCAGTTGGACATTGGCATCAGCGGGATGTTCGCCGTTTTTTAGCAGCGCTATAGCCGCCTGCGTGTCCGCCTTGAATTTTTCGCGCTGAACTTCAAGCAACTGAAGCATGGCGGCGATCTCGGCATCCGCTGGATTCCGGCTGGTGAGGAGACGGAAGGCCGTGACACAGCGGGTGCTGTCATCTGATGGAATTTTTTTTGCCAGTGATTCGCCGAGCACGCGTTGCGCTTCGACAAATTGCTCGTTGTTCAGCAACACTAGAGCCTGCATGGGAGTGTTCGTCTTCTCACGCTTTACGACGCAGAACTCACCTGATGGTGCATCGAATGCGGCCAGTTCCGGCGGCGGCAGTGTGCGGCGCTTGAACGAATAAATGCTGCGGCGATAGAGGCTCTCGCCGTGATCCTGCGCGTAGTGTTGTTGCAATCCGCTGTCGTGATACAAATCCGCCGGCATATACGGGCGCACAGCGGGGCCGCCTGTTTTCTGGCAAAGCAATCCGCAGGCCGCGAGAGCCTGGTCACGCAATTCCTCCGCGCTCAGTCGCGTGAATGGGCCGCGGGCAAGCAGACGGTTCTCCGGGTCGCTGGTGAGTGTCGCGCTGTCGGATGGCGTGGCGCTTTGCGCGAATGCGCTGCTCAATACGATCATGCGCATGAGGCGTTTCACGTTCCATCCATTGTCCATGAAATCACAGGCGAGCCAGTCGAGCAGTTCAGGATGCGAAGGTAGCTCGCCGCGCGTGCCGAAGTCCTGCGGCGTGCCGACCAATCCTCGGGCAAAGGCAAGCTGCCAGAGCCGGTTCACCGCCACACGCGCCGTGAGCGGATGCCCGCGACTCACGAGCCATTGCGCAAAGCCAAGCCGGTCATGAGCCAAGTCTTTCGGGAAGGGAAGCACGTGCTCCGGCGTGGACGGCTCCACGGGGTCGCCATGCTGTTTCGGATTGCCGCGCGGATGGACAAAGCACGGGCGATGCTGCGGCAGTTCCGTCATCACCATCATCTCAAGCACGTCGTTGACGACCGCCGTTCTTTGCTTGCGCAAGGCGGTCAGTTGTTTGTCGAGTTTCCTGACACTGTCGAGACGTTGAATATACCATTCATACCAGTCTTCGCGGGCGGGCGTTTGATTGGCCAGGAGTTTCACTTCGCCTGCGGTGATGTCGCGACCGAAAACCCAGAACTCATCCACGCCGCAGTTCTTCAGCGGCGAATCGTGCTCGCGCCCGCCGAGGGTGAAACGAATTTGATCGAGGTCAATGTCACCCCATTCCTTTCTCCGGGTCATGTCCTTGATGAGGTGGTCGTGAACCACCACGGTATCGAGCAGCACACCATTCTGATACATTTTCAATCCCGCCGCGCGGCTGGAGCCATCGTATGTGAAAGCCAGATGCGTCCATTCATTGAGCGGCAGTGGGTTCTTGGTGCGGATGCGAATTTCATTGCCGGGGACAAAGTGCATGAGCGCGAAGGAGACGACCTCATTGTCCATGACCACCTCATAGCCCCGGCCATCATCCACGCCGCCTCGGGAGTTGGCGATGATTACGGCGCGCTCGCGATGCTCCTGGTGCCGGAGCCAGACGGCGAATGAGAAATCGTCCGTTTCGTTGAAAAAAGCCATCTTGGGAAGCTCAACCTCGTCATCCCCGGTAAACAGCATCGCGCCGCCGACGGGGCCGTTCGCGATGGAGTCAAGCTTGCGCCGCATTTTCGCCGGCTTGCTTTTCTGCGCGAGGTTTGTCATCTCGCGGTCATGCCGGCTGGTTTCTTCAAAGTCAAGATGCGCCATGGCACCAGATTTCCACTCGACCTTGGTGCCGCCGCCGAACCATGATTTGAAACTGTTCCACGTCCCTTCTTCGATCTCGCCCGGCAGGCGATTGCTGGAGATGTATTTATCAAAATCTCTGTGCGAGGAGGCGTAGATTTTTTCAAGCTCTGCTTCCTTCTGCGCGATTTGCCCTTCGAGTTCACTGAGGTGCTTTTGCTGTTCCGCGTTGGGCAGCAAAATTGAAGGTGATGGAATCGTCAGCGGACAGAACTGCGAATAGACGCCGTTCTCGTCGATGTTGTCGAAGAACGCGGCCATCTGCCAGTATTCCTTTTGCGAGATGGGATCGTATTTATGATCGTGGCATTTCGCGCACTCGATGGTCAGCCCCATGAAGGCGAGGCTGTTGGCGCGCACGCGGTCGCTGACTTGATCGATGCGGAATTCCTCGGGGTCGTTGCCGCTTTCATTGGACTGAAGCGCGAGGCGGTTGAAGGCCGTGGCGACGAGTTGATCCCGCGTGGGATTGGGCAACAGATCGCCTGCGGTCTACTGGATGATGAACTGGTCGAACGGCAGGTTGTTATTGAAGGACTTGATGACCCAGTCGCGCCAGGGCCAGACGAGCATGTCGCCGTCTTCGTGCCTTCCGTAACTGTCGGCATAGCGCGCGGCATCCAGCCAGTCCTTTGCCAGTTGCTCACCATACGCCGTAGAATTTAACAGGCGATCAACCACTTGCTCGCGTGCATGGGGAGATTCATCCGCGATGAAGGCATTCATCACCTCCAACGACGGAGGCAGGCCGGTCAAGGCGAAGGTCACGCGGCGCAGCCATTGTTCTTTCGAGGCTGGCGCTGCCGGGGTGATTTTCAAGTCGTGCAGCTTCGCGAGGATGAAGGCGTCGACCGGATTTTGCACGGGGAATTCGGCATTGGGAATTTCCGGCACCCGAGGTTGGGCGGGCGGAATGAACGCCCAATGGTTTTTGTATTCTGCGCCCTCGGCAATCCAGCGCGAGAGCAGCGCGCGCTCGGCATCGCTGATTTTGCGATGCTCCTTAGGCGGGGGCATCACATCATCTTCTTCTGTGGTAAGTAGCCGTTTGATGACTTCGCTTTCATCGGGCTTGCCGGGGATGATGGCTTTTTTGGCCAATGCCTCATTGCGCACATCAAGGCGGAGTTTGCCCTTGCGCTGCTTTTCGTCGGCACCGTGGCATTTGAAGCAGTTCTCCGCGAGAATGGGGCGGATGTGGTTGTTGTAATCGAGCTTAGCCGGGGCTTCCGCCCAGGCCACATGGGCACAGAAAAGCAAGACCGTAGAGGCCGATGCGGCGCAAGGCCACTGGAATCGGATTGGGAGCGGACGGGAACTGGAGACGAATCTGAAGGCCATGGGTGGACATGAACTTATGATACCAAACGGTCAGAAATTCAACCTCTATACTGACAGGCAAACATCGGCCAATTAACGGTGCCTAGCCATCTAATTTTGAATAGAATGCCGGCGAGCGCGTCACATGAAATAAGAAACCACCATTATGAAGACGACATTTTTGTTTTTGCTGTTTGCCACATGTGTTTTGATTTCACCGGTCAGCTTTCGCGCTGCGCAAGATTCCCCGGGTGCCGCCACGGATGACGTAGGCTGGCCGCGAAGTTACAGTGTCGAGAATGCAGAGATCGTGCTTGATGAGCCGCAAATCGAGAAGTGGGAGGATTCCATCGTCCAAGCCCGATTCGCCGTCAGCATCAAACCCGCAGGTGAGTCGAGGGCTTTGCTCGGTGCATTCACCGCTCGCGCGGACACGCTGACTAATTCCGAAGCTCGCACGGTGGCAATCTATAATATTAAGGCGCAGGACGTGCAGTTTCCTGATGCCCCCGCAAGCCAGGCGGCGTTCAGCCGCCTGATCAACGCGCTTGCCCCTGAAAAGCCCGTCAAGGTATCGCTGGACAAGCTTCTTGCCGCCGTGCCCTCCGATGACATTGTGACAAAGACCACGGTCTTGACGGAGACCCGGAACAAAGCGCCGCGCATCATCGTCAGCAATTCGCCCGCCCTCCTTCTCGCATTTGATGGTGCTCCTATCTTTCGCCCTATTCATGGAGGCGGACTGGAGGCCGCGGTGAATACGCCCGCAACGGTGTTGCGACCCGATGGAAGAAAATCTCCACTCTATCTTCTCACCAATGACGGGATATGGCTCTCCGCAGATTCGATCCAGGGTTCGTGGCAGCAGACTGGCGGACCACCCGCCGGATTGGAGCGCATTCCTGCGGATCATCCGGTGGCGATAGCGGTAAAGAGTGTGAGCCCCCCGCCCGGTGCGGTCATTACTGTTCCCGAAGTGGTGATGAGCGAGGAGCCGGCGGAAATGATCCAGCTCGATGGCAAGCCTAACTATAAGCGCATCGGCGACCTCCCCTTGGTGCGCGTGGGCAATACCAAGTCCCCGTTGTTTTATCATTTTGATCTAAGCGCATTTTACGTTCTGATCTCCGGGCGCTGGTTCACGGCGCAAGAACTCAAAGGCCCATGGGTTTATGTGCCGCACAATTCGCTTCCTCTTGAATTCGCACAGATACCCTCGGACGATCCTTCCGCCTATGTTCGTGTCTGCGTTACTGGAACCTACGAAGCGGAAGTGGCAGTCAAGGAGGCGCAGATTCCGATTGTGGCGCGGGTGAACATTCGCGAAGCCCCGACGATTGAGGTGGATTACGATGGGGAGCCTATATTTGAGGAGATAGCCGGAACAGAAATGTATTATGCCGTGAATACCGCTTACGAAGTGATTCGCACCGGCGATTCCTATTACTGCTGCCATGATGGCTTGTGGTTCATCGCCGATCGTCCATTTGGTTCACGCTGGCGCTGCGCGACTTCATTGCCGCGCATTATCTTTACGATTCCGCCTTCTTGCCCGCTTTACCATACGAGGTTCTGCGACATTCAAAGCTATGAGGATGACGAAGTGGTCTATCGTTACAGCTCAGGATATTACGGCACTTACATTGATCCCGAAACCCGGGTATGCATTTACGGCACGGGTTACAGGTATCAACCTTATGTCTCGGACAGTTACTACTGCGGCCGCTCTTGGACTTACGGCTTAGGCAGCAACTACAGCTCGGGGGTAGGCTTTATCAACGAAAGTCCCTATGTGGCCAGAACGAACTGGTATCAGGAGGATTCTCGGCGCGATCGTCGCGACCAGGCAGTATGGCGGGGGACATCCGGAAGCCGTGCAGTGCGCACCACGAGTGGAGGATGGCAATCAATGGTGCCGATTGCGGCACCTTACTCAACGTGGAAGCGTGGCGTTACGACCCGTCACGATGATCTGACGGCCCAATTTGTGCGCAGGGCACCGGCCCCCGCAGCAGACAGGCCGCGTGTTGTTTCTCACGGCCTCGCGGACGAGCGCAGCGCCAGCGTTTTCAGGAGAGATCCGCAGACGACAAGGGACAACCGAGGTGGCATCAGGGATCATCGCAGTGGATCACCGCAAGAAAGAAATCTTGTGGCACCCAGAACGGCAAC
>JAYVQB010000266.1:0-6969 GCA_043757085.1 Verrucomicrobiota bacterium | reverse complement strand
CCCCGGAAACTTCATGCCAGTCGATGGGTTGTTCTTGGACAATCTGGCCGGAATCGAGCAATAAAGTCAGCAACTCCACATCAAAGGCAAAGCCCATGACCTTGAGACGGTCCTGGACTGCTTCGAATGAAGATCGACGGACAAATTTAAGTCCGCACTGGCTGTCATAGACCGGAATTTTCAGCAGTTCGGAGACTAGCGTGGCATAGACGCGCCCGATCAGGTGTCGGCTCCACTTGCGTTCCACCTTGCGCCCGAGCATGAGAACTCTGCTGGCAAAAATGGCGTCGGCGCTTGATTCCGGGCGCAGAGCGATTTCAGCAAGTCGCCGGACTTCATAGGCAGGGCAGGCGCCATCAGCGTCCACAAAGGCCAGCCACTCCTCGCCTTCATGCTTGGACCATCCTGCATAGACGGTGCCGCCTTTGCCAATGTTTTGCGACAGTCGCAACGGCTCCCTGACCTGAGGATACTCAAGACGTTTTTCCATAACCAGACGTTGGAGCCTTTCCCATTCGTCAGGGGATGAACCATCATCCACCACGAGGATGGACGTCGCCGGTGAGGCAGGCCATTGCCGGCAAAGGTCGTCAAGAAAGGTCGGCAGCCGCTCGCTTTCATGAAAGCAGGGGATAACAATCAGCAGTCTTTTGGATCCAGTCATCCTAAGTTGTTAGTCACGGTCAATCGTCGTCAATAACCTGAATAGTTGCGAATATCGCGCCATGCTTCGGCGTAGTTACCAGCTTCTGCATGAAGCAGTGCCAGTTCGTAGAGAGATCTGCGTCTGGCATCCGGATTTTTCATAAGTAGCTCCAGAGTGGTAATGGCATCACGCTGCAAGTCCGCCCTTCTCTGCGCCTCGAAAAGATCAAGGCTGATTTTTAAATCTCCGGGATTGACCAGAAGGGCGCGACGAAGGCCCGCAACATCATCAGCGGAGACATTTTCCCGCCTGGGAGGAGGGGTGACATATTCCAAGGCCAGATCATAGGCTGCTCTAAAATTGTCTTTGGCCGCCAGTTGATCGGCCAGAATTATCCAGCCCGCTTTTCGCCAAGCTGGTTTGCTGGACAAGGTCTGCAGTAATTTATCCCGATCACCCCACCTAGACCATGTGGAAAAAAATCGATACTTGTCATACTCGCTCAGGCTGTCCAATTCAGGGTCTTCGCGCAAGACATCGTCAATTACTCCAGAGGCATCAGAATCGTTCCCTGCCACGGCTAGATAAAGCACTTTTAAACTCGGAGTATTGCCCAACGATCGAATAGCAGGGCGTAGATTGGGGTATTCCGGAAGTCTGCGCAGTATAGTGTAGTAATAGTTAGTGGTGTTTTCAGTCTCGCGGCGCATGGCTTCTCCCCATGCGGAGATCGCATAGGACGGATTCAGTTGCAGCCACAACTCGGCTTCATTCCAGCAAAGCGGACCGCTGTTCGGTTCCAGATGTCGCGCAGTGGCGAAATCCTGCTGCGCTCCCGCCGTGGTCTGCCTGAGTTTAACTTGGACTGTTGCGCGCAAAAAATATCCTTCCCATCCCATCGGTTCCCACTGGATCACGTTTTGAATTTTGGGCAGAGCCTTACCGACCTGATTCTCGGAAATCAACGACCAGCTAAGACTACGTAAGACCTGTGTGGCTGATCCTGATGGCCACCATGGACGGCCCGTTCCCGTGGCCCAGCTGTTGGCCGACAGAAGGACAAGACCTGCGCAGGCAATGTATCTTAGATGCTTCCCCATCCCGGCATTCGTCGGTTGGCTGTCACGGCGGATGCTGATGCCCAGCAAAAGAAAAGCCGTCAGCCCGGGTGCCATCAGATGCATCGGCGTGTCCACCAATCCGTGAATCAGCGTCATGCATGCAGCGACAAGCGCCCCGCTCCGCAGATGTCGGTCTGTCCTGGATTCATTTTTGCAGCCCGCCCTCAATGAGGCAAATAACAGAATACCGACTGCGGCCAAAGCCAGCAGCAAGGCGGGAACACCCATCTCGGAACCCAGCCAGAGCCAGTCGCTCTCCGGATGAATGAAGCGGGCGACATGATTGGAATAAGTTTGGTATCGGGGGAAAACGTTATCGAAATTCCCCAGCCCAATTCCGAAAACAGGATGGTGTGACAGCATCCGTGCCGTGTCTTGAAACACATGAAATCTCGCATCGCTATTAAACAGGCCGTTTTCGTTCATGCTGCGAGTGAAGCGTTCCAAGACACTTCGACCAGCGACCATAACGGCTGTGGTCAGCGTCAAAATCACCGCTGCGGCAAGGCCAACGCGCCGCAGCGTGAATCGCCGCACAACCAGTGCCGCCATCCACGCAACCAGACCGAGGCCCAGGATCAGCACCCCGCCTCGAGATCGCGTGGCCATCACAGCTGCAAAGAGCGGAACTGCACAAGCCGCCCAAAAAACCGAGACAAACCAGCGTTTTCTCATCCAGGCATCCCTGAAACAAACAGCTGCGAGCAACACGCCGGAGGCGCAGAGGCTGGCAAAATGATTCCGGTTCGGGAAGAGGCTAAAAATCTCCTTGTTGCCCCTCCAGTCGGCATAAAAACGGGCAATGAATGAATCCACCGGAAACCATTTCAGCGTCAGCGCCAAGAGCGCCATGCCAGCAATCCCGCAAGCCAGTCCTTGCATCAAGAAACGTCGGTGCTTTTCTTGAAAGACGGCTCCGGCACAGAAGGCAAGCCAGACGGCGCAGGTAGCGAGGAGGAACCATTCTTCCAATGTGATCCACGGCTGGGGCGATAACATCGGCATTTTTGGAACTTCGAAATCTTGCTCCATCGCGACTCTCCATTCAGGCAGGGTGAACCATGTTCGGGGCAGAAAACCGGCCAGCCCCAGCAAGAGCAGGGCGGTGAGAACATACCCCAGCCCAGTCGGAAGCCGGCAAGTGCGCCCGCACGATACCAGAGCCAATGCCATCAAACCAAACTGGATACTTTGGGCGTAAGGATGCCGCCCCCCGGCCATGAAGCCCGCAGTTAGTGGTATGGCGAGAGTCAGCACAGCGACCAGCCAAGGCCCCCATTCCAAAGATCGACTGGTGCTTCCAGACAAGCTTGTTTCTTCAGAAAATTTGCCCATAACGGCTTGTTTTGCCAGAGCTATTACATACGGTCTAATTCTATGGCCGAGTGATCAGCACCTAGTTACAAGGGTAAATTGCGCCGTTTGAACATGGCGTTCATAAACGACACTCGTCCATCTCTTTCATGCATGATATCGAACAAGCTGTAGAAAACGAATCCAAAGGGCTCCAAAAAATGAATGAAATCGACCAGTGGAATGTGATCCGAGTCGTCACGTTTAGACGCTGTGGTTTCAACTACGATATTCCAAATGGCACCCGAAGCCAGTAATGGCTCTGCACCTTTGAGAATTTGCAAATCACGTCCTTCGGTGTCAATCTTCAGAATATGTATTGTAGGAATACCATTTCGTTGCATGAAAGCGGGCAGTGTATCCACATCGAACCATACCGCGTTGGAGTTATCCTTGCCGGACGCAAGATTGTCCAAGGAATTCACCGTGCAGGCAGGATCATCATTGATCAGCTTTACTTTCACACGCCCAGATTCGTCGCTTAGAGCCAGTTTGTGGCAAGCAACACTTAAACCAGCCATATTATGCTCAAGTTTGGCAAAACTTGGGGGTGACGGCTCAAAGCAATGCACTTTTGCATGCGGAAACCATTCGCAGAATGCGACAGCCGTCTGGCCTATGTTTGCCCCTACATCGAAAATTACTGGCTGTGCCACCGAAGCCAGTTCCGGGTAGCACGCAGCATCCCAGAAAAAGCGATAACCATGATAGTGACTGTAGCGGATGTTTAACTTGCGTGCGAGCCACTGTTTGAGGCGCTGCTTGGGTATAGCCGGAAGGTAGGGTAATTTCATAGTGAGTGTTCTTGGCCGGACTTGTGCAGTTCGAGTTGGTTTTTCAGGTTCTTTAGCATGTAGGCGGCCACTGCTTCTGGCGCAAGGCAAGTATGCCACCAGGCTACCGATTTCTCAGACAATTCTTGTAGTCTATGTGGATCGGCCATTAATCGCATGACCATCTCGGGCAGATCAGACCATTTTTGAATTTCAATAAATGGGTGCCCTGCAAAATACCATTCTTTAGGCAACGGATCGGTGATCACTACGCAACCTATTCTCGCTGATTCAACCAGCCGGAATGTCTCTGCAAAGTTACCTCTCGGGCAAAGACTGATTTTTGTGTCACGCAGCGCATCTGCGTAAGCTGCCGGCGCAATCAATGGGCGCCATTCGGGCAGACCATCACAGCCGATATTGATTGTCAACTTTGGTGCCACACCCATTAGGTTATTTAGAGCACCAAGCATCTTCAGTCGAGCCGCAGCTTTTGGAGATGCAGGGAATCGCCACCTTTTCCCCATCTTTCGGGTTGGTCCAACAGTTCCAAAAAAGCTCACATCCAACTTTCTTTGATTAATAGGCGGCGGAGGAATTGCGTGCGCTTCCCAGCAAGGCATCAGTGGTATCGAGAATACATTGTCCGGTGCGAATAACTTCGCTTGTCCGCGCAGCCATCGCCCTGTTCGTGAGACTACCTTCAAAACGAATCGCCCACATTCGAGCACACGTTCAACAAAGCACATTCGTGAACGCAACCAGTCACTAAATACGAGGGACTGGGTGCCCGTTCTGAAGGTCATCAGCACCTTGTCCGTATCTGCTGGCACTTGGCAACGTTCATCGCCCACAACGATAGCCACAACACGCGATCCCGTGACGGCGAGTTTATTCAAATTCCATGTTAGGAAAAATTTGATGCCTATGCTCGCAGTCAGACGGTCTAGTTCCAGCAACAGTTTTTCAAAATAGTCGCCTTGTTCCAATCGTGAATGACAGCCTTCCAATGGTTGTAAAGAAACCACAGGGTCTTTTTTATAGCAATAGAGAAACTCATTCATATCTAAACACAAAAACACACTGCAGTTGTCCAGTTTAATGCTCGAATGTTAGTTGGAACCAAAGGCGTGAGTTGATCCATCAAGCTTTTCTGCTGTGAACATAGACACTGTCAGCCAGCCATGTCACTAGTGGAAATACTTTGCTTAATCCTCGCAGCATCTCGCTGGCTTTGATGGCCATTTTGAACGGCGTCGGCATTAATCGTGCATCAGCTGCCTGAAGGCCAATGCCAAAAAAACAGTCCACGGAAAATGTTGTCTCACCGATGATACTGCTGAAAATGTTGCTCAGGTCTCTTAGAGTCCAGTAGCGGACATCAAAATTCTGTGGTGGACGGAAGCCGCTCTTGGCGCGATGAAGCAAGCCCTTTATCCCGGCCTTCGTCGGCATCTGGATGAGGCTTTCTCCGCCGGGCTTCAGGGCGCAGGCTAGGCCTTTCAGCACTCGGGCCACATCATCCTGGCTCAGGTGTTGGAGCACTGAATAGGAAAACCCGAAATCAACACTGTCAGGACGAAACGGCAGATGTCTGGCATCGGCACAGACGAACTGGGCGTCAACCCCGAGTTCCCTGGCCACTCGCTTGGCCGCCATTAGTGCGCCAAGTTGGGGATCGATCCCGATGGGTTTGAAACCGGCACGTGCGGCCGCGATACACCAGCGTCCCCAGTTGCAGCCCAGGTCCACCAGCACCCGTCCATTCCCGTTGAGTTCACGGAATTCCGGTATGGGGTAATCCTTGAGCTTGCCAATCATGTGTTTGTAAAGGTTTCCGCAAGTGGCGGCCACCAGATAATTAACCACCGGATCTACTTTGCTTTTACCGCTAGCAGCAAGTTTCTGAATGCCTTGCCGCTCATCGTCACTACAGCCCAGTGCTTCAATAAACAATGGATCATTGCCCCCACCAGAGACGGAGGCTGTGCGTCCTGCCGTGATGCATTCCAATGTGTCGGAGCTCGAATCGGGCGGTAGCAGCACGGGCACACCGTTGATGATGGGGTAGCTTCGGTTGGCTTCACTCACCAAGTGATCGCCATCGACCCGCAGTGCCGACCGTCAATAGGGCAGGCCAGTAACTGAATGAGTTCGTTTGCAGGAAAAATAATGTTGCTCATAAAATGGCAGGTCTTGTCGGTGCCTCCGTTAAATCACAGGATGTAAAATATGTCATTCGTTAAACATTTTGTGCATAAAGAAAATTTTAACGTATGTGATGCTATTTTAAGATTAAGTTTACCCCCTCAATTTGGGTAACTCACTGAATCCCGAGTTTTTTCTCCAACAGTCGCAAAGAGAGGAGTATTTCCGCCAGCATGCGCTGGAAGGCATAATACCAGCCACGCCAGCCATCCAATATGACACGCCGCGCGAATAGGGTGTAGAGCAGGGTCAACACAGGCGCGAAAAGCATTTTCAGTCGCAATTTGTCCTGCATCCGCAGCTTGGATGCGTCAGCACTCGTGAGTTTTTCCGCTTCGAGGATCGCATACTTGTCCTGCGACATTAGCCATCGCGACAATGACTTGCGATCATCATGATTTACCGGCGCGGTCATCGACAACGACTTGCCAGTAACCTGCAACGACTGCGTGTGCCCATCAGTCATGTAACGGCAGCGATCCTTCCGAAACAAGGCCGCGCGTGGTGGATAGAGGCACGCGCGCAACGGTTTGCCTGCAACACAGTAACGAAACGGCACATAGCACGCGTCCACATCATCATCAGGTCTTAATCCCCTGAGTTCCGACATGAACTCATCAGTCAGGATGTAGTCCGCATCCAGCGACAGCACCCACGGCGACTGCACTGCATCTATGCCGAAGTTCCACTGCGCTGTATGATTGTCGAACTTCCGCACCAGCAACTCCGCATTCTCAAATCCCCGCACCAGATCAGCCGTTTCATCCGTGCTCAACGAGTCCACCACCACCACGCGCCGTGCCCAGCGCAGACGCTCCAGACAACGGGCAATGTTCGGCGCCTCGTTATAAGTTAGAACCAATGGTGT
>JAYVQB010000265.1:0-6975 GCA_043757085.1 Verrucomicrobiota bacterium | reverse complement strand
CAGCGATGACCTCGGCGGCGGTGCCAGTGAGAAAACATTCGTCAGCCGTGAAAATATCGTGCCGCGTCATGTTCGACTCATGGCACGGGACGCCCATTTCCTTGAGCAAATCCATCGCCACACGGCGCGTGATGCCATCCAGCCCGCCTGCGGAAACCGGTGGCGTGAAAACCTCGCCGCGCTTCACCACGAAAACATTGTCGCCAGTGCACTCGGCCACATAGCCCTGCTCGTTGAGCATGATGCCTTCTTCGCCGCCGCCTTGGATGGCCTCGATCTTGGCCATCACATTGTTGAGATAGTTCAGCGATTTGATCTGCGGACTGAGCGCCGCTGGCGCAGGTCGGCGCGTGGCACAAGTAATCATCGTCAGACCAGCGGCGCATTTCTCTGCGGGATACAATGAAATCGTGCCTGCGATAATAAACACACTGGCTTTCGGGCATTGATAAGGATTCAGACCGAGCGAACCGACTCCGCGTGTGATCACCAGACGGATGTAACCGTCGCGCAGACCGTTGGCGGCCACAGTATCGAGCGTCGCCTTCTCCAATTCCGCAGGAGAAAGCGGGATGTTCAGACAGATCGAACGCGCAGATTCATAGAGGCGCACAAGGTGTTCGGTGAGCTTGAAAACACGCCCATTGTAAATGCGGATTCCTTCAAAGACACCGTCGCCATAAAGCAGGCCGTGATCGAACACGCTGATTTTGGCGTCAGCCTCGGGAACGAGTTTGCCGTCGAGGTAGATGAGTGGGGTGGAAGATGCCATCGTGAGCGCGTAGAATGCGCGGCGCACGCGGCATTGCAAGCCCACATCTCAACCCGACTCGACCTCGCCGCGTGTGATAACCAGCTTGCGGTCGCCACGAGTCGCGAGGTTCGCGTCATGCGTCACCACGACCAGGGTTTTTTTTGATTCATCCACGATCTGAAAAAGCAAATCCATGATCTGCCGCCCCGTCGCCGCATCGAGATTTCCCGTTGGTTCATCGGCCAGAATGATCGCCGGATCATTGATCAACGCCCGCGCCAAAGCCACACGCTGTTGTTCCCCGCCGGAAAGCTCCGTCGGCAGATGTTGCAACCTCTCGCCCAGACCGACGCGCCCCAGCAATTCTGCCGCGCGCGCCCGAGCTGGTTTCCCGCCGATGAGCGAGGGTAGCATCACGTTCTCCTGCGCAGAAAGATCAGGCAGCAAATGATAATTCTGGAAGACGAAGCCAAGCTGCGTGTTGCGAATTCGCGCCCGTTGATTCGATGAAGCCGCATACATCGGCTGGCCATTCACAAAGACATCACCCGCGCTGGGCTTCTCCAAGCCGCCCAATACATAAAGCAGCGTCGTCTTCCCCGCACCAGAGGCTCCGCATAAAAACACCCGCTCGCCGTGCTGGACATCAAGCGACACCCCGCGCAACACATGCAAGTCGTGCCCGCCAAGCTTGTAGTGGCGGTGAACATCCTTCGCAGTGAGAGCGATTTCATTTTTCGGCATCGACATAGAGTCTCAAAACTAAAAAAATCAAATAAATGCATCGTTCTTCATTAATAAAACGTCGCCATATGTATTCAAAAAAAACTTGCACAAATCTTTCGCAATTTTTCAATTCAATTATGGCCCATAGTAGCCAATAGACCATGCACCGATGAGCAACTTAGTCATCTTTGTTTCGCGCTGCAATTTGTCGATATAATCGGAAATCACGGATGGCTCGCAGAGTTCAATCCGCTTATTGGGTCCAACATAATCTTTTGGAACAAGCGTCACTAAAACGGAGTCCTTATCAAACTTAATCTTTTTTAATGCCTCAACCGCACTTGGGCCATCAGGATACTTAACCCCATCAAGATAGAACACTGCGGTATCAGGACTATATTTCCCGTTGTAAGGGGTTGGAAGCGTAAAATTGTCAATTTTAGTCAAACTAGGCCTTATATTACGAAAAAATAGAGTATGCCAGTCTAAGGGTTTCTTGCCGTCAGAGAAGACAATTTCCGCTCCGTCATCAATCCAGTTTTGCAGCATATAAGTTCTGTGCAAAAAAGACATAATTTCTGAGTTATAATTACCATTCTCGGGCTGTGGAATGACAATATTTATTTTTGAACCCGCAGGGAATTTCCATAGATTGAGGATAGATATCGCCATATCACCATGCTTAATTGAGTGGCCGTCAACAAAAACCTCAATATCGTTTGCTGTGACTGCCTCAGACTTGGATGGCGCCCACTTACTCCAAGTCACGGTGTGTTCTTCCTTACTTACCGCAGCCTCATTTTTAACTGATACAACCATGCTGTTTTGCTTATTTTCATCAGCAAATGTGCAGAGACATACAACAAAATAAGTATAGCCAATTAATAAGAATTTAATAAAGTCAAAATTATTTTTCATAACAAAGTTCTGCATTAGGGTTTTTTAAAGGGTTGGCGTAAAAAATAGTGATAACCTTGAGTTTTTATGCGTCCATTCAGTATCCTAAGTTCAGGTGGAATTTGTTGGGCGTAAGTAGCAACTTCTTGCTGCCATCCTAGCAGACTTTGCATTTGTTTATTTTTGTTAGGATGATGACCAAAAAACTTAGGCTTATAGCTACTTGTTAAGTCTTCACTAAAATCTCCGCCTACATAAATAACGTTTTCACCAACTAAGGTGAATAATTTCGGATTATTTTGAGGAACATCCCCAGCTAAAATGTAGCCCTGATCTCCCGGAATCCACCGTTTGGCAAATTCAAGTTCTTCTGGTGAGTCCACTGCGGTCTCCTTGCTAGGAGTGCCTGGAGCACGATGAGCAGACAAGAACCCATTCATTTCAATCACTGAAAAACGAGATCTCCAATCTTCTAGGGGTAACACTTGGGATGCAGCCCACATTTGCACAAGAGTTACCGCCCAGTAGCAACCAAAGCTATAAAGTGTTGGGTCTGTGGCAGGATCGAATGCATTATTCAACGCATCAGGTGATAGGCCAACCGGTCCATACGGCAAACGACCACCCACCCAAAAATTTGGATTGCCTCGTTCAAAATAATTTTGGTTATCAATATCGCTTTGTCGGTAGAATTCAAATTTGAACTTGTTCAGGCAAGCGTCACACACAGCTTTGCGATAATTGACATCGTTCAACAACTCTTGCCTAGAGTTGAAAATGACTACGGTGTTATTGGTGCCAACAAAACGCCAGAAAATTTCCGTGTCTAGAGTCTCGTCATCATGACCGATCGCGGTATCTTTTTTTGGTTTATAAAGATAAGAGTAATTACCATCATTGGAGGAGCCGAAGAACTTTTTCTTCTCCCAACCTGTCACTTTTCCGAGCAAATCCGACACATCATCGCCATGAACCACCAAACCTTGGACAATGTTCAAGGTTGCAGTGCCCGCCACCTCGCCCGTGCTTTTGAGGAACTTGACCTCAAATCCTTTGGTCTCGTCGACTTTTTTTGTCTGAATATCAGTGTGTGCATTCAGTGAAGGATTAAACACTACGGGCTTGTCATTGTCGTCCACGGCATACCAGTAACCGCCATCAATCTGATTGTATTTCATGTTCCAATCCCGATCCATGATGCGCAGTTTGATCGTATTAGTCCCAGTAAACGTGGCTACTTCTCCTTTCATGCGCACCATCGTAGGATGAAAATTTCCCGGTGCCGAGCTGCCCATAAGGGCCAAACTGACTTGCTTGCTGTTGCCAGCTTGCTGAGTGTCAGGCTCGAAAGAATTTGTCGCTGCGCCAGTCTCTACCAGCGCAAGCTGCAATGTTTTCGCCAACGCACCAGTTGCTCTCACAGTAATGAGTGCCTTGAAAGAGTCCACCGCTGCGGTCAGTGCTGAGAAATTTTCAAGTGACAATTCATAGGTGGATTCAGCAACGGATCCACTGAATGTTTTAGACCCCGTTGCGCTTTCATGAAGCGTGATGCTCTGAGCCGCAGGAGTGCCGTGCCCAACCTCCAAATTCACGGTTCCCGGTTGCGAATCGTCATAACCTATGGGGAAGGTCAACAGGTAGTCCTGTCCAGCCGTGGAAGCCGTATTCACACGCACTAACAATTCCTGTCCGCCGGCCATGCCACCGGCATTTTGAGACGTGCTCAATCTGACAGTATAGTCAGCTTCGCCGTTCCCAACTTGAACCGTGAAATTGTTGCTAAACTCTCCTGCGTATGAATACGGTCTCCACAAATCGCCGGGGTCGGCGTGTCCAACATTGCTGATGCTGCTTGTGACAGAAACACCCGGGCCTTCAATAAACAGACTAGAGACCTGCTTGCCAGCCGAAGGTGTGCAGTCTGAAGAGGCGTCAGTGACCATCCCTGCAATGCTGACAGCAACCGAAGAACCGTTTGCGGTGAATTGTGCCGATGCGTTTGTGATTTCAACCACAGGCACGGACACTGAGTTCCATGTAAATGATTGCGGAATATTTTCGCCTTCACTGCCTTTAGTGACGAACTCCAGGAGGGCCAAGTTCACCTCATCGATCAGCGAGCCATAGGTATTATTGTCATTGGAGTCGTAGGCGATCCAAAGTGTTCGGGCGGGTGCATTTAGGGGCGCAAGGTCTTCCTCCTTTACGATAAACGTATGAATTTGCGGCGTCCATTGGGTGACGCTGACCGAGCCACTGGCGGGATAACTTTTTTCAGCAAGCTGTATCCTGTCAGTCACTCCACCCGGTCCTTCGGTATAAACAATGGCCCGATAACCGTTATTGCCCGCTGCTGCATTGTTGCGCCCAAGATGCTTCCACGTCAGGAGATAAGTTCCAGCAACAGCGTTCTGCACGGGCTGCTTGACGCCGTGATTGCCTGCGCTGGCATCAAGTTCCACAAACTGTTGACCACCAGCGATCCAGACTTCCATTTTTGATCCGACAAAAGCTTTCCATCCAGTGACTTTGTCATTGTTAATGAAAGCATATTTGAAATTCCCAGCGCTTCCGCCAAGGTAGTTAGCACCTGCGCCAGAAGTCCAAGTGGTGTTGTTTACTTCACCGAAACCACCATTTAGGATGCTTGGGCTAAGTGGCGCGGACAAAGAAGTTGCTGTGCGCGATGAAGTAGTCTTGGCTGCCGCTTTGGGTTTGGCGACTGGTGTGGCGGGCTTGGGGACGGAAGCTAGAGGATGCAGATTTAATTGAAACTTCTCCACGTTCATTATGCCTGTGCCATTGTAGTCGGCATTGGCCACAGAGGGATCAGTCATGCTCAAACCGTAATGGAACTTCCATGCATCAGGAATGCCGTCATTTAAGCTGCTCACACTCAGTTCAAAAGCCGAATATTTATCTCGATCAAAAAGTGGTATTTCGGGTGATGCCGTTACCGCGCTATGAATGATAGGAGCCAGCAGCAGTCCGAGTGCAATAAACGCTGCCATCAGCGGAGCTAGCATGGGATGAATTTGACCGCGCATTGCGCGGCAAATTTTTACTTTATGAGGGAAGGTAATCATGACCGACACATGCTTACCGCTATCAGCAGTAAATTTGCAAGTGACATTAATTTACTATCAAATCACCGCGCTGTAACATGCTCCGCAGTTTCAGCGCGCGTAATCGCTTGCCTGTCGGGTGCGCCAAAGCCACGCGCTGCTGCTGCCGCCGGATAGCTCCGTCGGCAGATGCTGCAACCTCTCTCCCAGACCGACGCGCCCCAGCAGTTCTGCCGCGCGCGCGCACGCCGGTTTCCCGCCGATGAGCGAGGGCAGCATCACGTTCTCTTGCGCAGAGAGATCAGGCAGCAGATGATAATTCTGAAAGACGAAGCCAAGCTGCGTATTGCGAATTCGCGCCCGTTGATTCGAGGAAGCCGCATACATCGGCTGGCCATTCACCAAGACATCACCCGCGCTGGGCTTCTCCAAGCCGCCCAATACATAAAGCAGCGTCGTCTTCCCCGCACCAGAAGCACCGCATAAAAAAACGCGCTCGCCATGCTGGACATCAAGCGACACTCCGCGCAACACATGCAAGTCGTGCCCGCCAAGTTTGTAGTGGCGGTGAACATCCTTCGCAGTAAGAGCGGCGTCCGGCATCGGCGCGCAGTTTCCGCGCGCGCCGCGTCGAGTCAAGCACGCGTAATTGCTTGCCTGACGGATGCGACATGGCTTGTTGCCCGCCATGAAACTCGCCCCATTCTTTTCGCGACAGTTTTCAGCGCCATCGACTGGTGGAGGCTCGACAATCCGCCCTCTGCTCTAGGGCCGCTCAAGCTTTATGTAAGTTTTGGATAATTTTTGCTGGGCATCATCTTCTCGCCATCTTTGGTGTGTGAAGATGCTGGCGTCGGTGGCCCATGCGCTCCGATTTCAAAATAATAACAAGCCACACAGAACACAAACATATGAAACTCAAATACACACTCGCACTCCTCGCCGCTCTCGCGGTGCCACATTTTGTCTTCGGTGAAGAAGATGACAAACCCGTGAAATGGGAAGACGTTCCCGCTCCCGTCGCAAAGGCCATCAAAGCGGCGGCTGGTGACGCGAAGCTCGATGCTGTCGTCCTCGGTGACGAGGATGATGTCCCTGCTTATGAGACCACATGGATGGCCGGTGGTCACAAGCATGAGATCGCCGTTGCCAAAGATGGCACGGTGCTTGGCCTCGAAGAAATCATCACATTGGCGGAAGCTCCTGAGGCCATTCGCGCGGTCATTGCGAAAGAAGCGGGAGACAAGAAGGTGAGCGAAGTCGAAAAGGTGATCGCGAAGGGCAAGACCACTTACGAGGCAACAATTGAAAAGGACAAGGGCAAGGTGGTCGTGACCATGGACGAAACAGGCAAGGTGCTTGAGCGCGAAGAGTCCGGCGCCGAGAAGGGCGAGAAGGATCAGAAGGGTGAAAACTAAAAGTAGCGTATCTTTTTTACGAAAATCTCAATCACGGGTTCCGCTGTGCTTGTCAGCGCGGCGGAGCCTCACCCGATCACACATTTTTAACTCATCAAACATTATGAAACAT
>JAYVQB010000264.1:0-1822 GCA_043757085.1 Verrucomicrobiota bacterium | reverse complement strand
TATGGTCGCGGCGATGAAACCGAGGCCGACAAACTCGGCGTGCGATTCCTCATCAAAGCCGGCTATCAACCCGAAGCCATGATCCGCGTCATGGAAGTTCTCAAGAAAGTCGCCAGCGGCGCGCGCCAGCCCGAATTCATGAGCACCCATCCCGATCCCGGAAACCGCATCGAGAACATCAAAGCAGAGATCGCTCGAATTCGGGCGGGTGGGAAGTAGTGCCAACTTGCTGTGATAATCGAAGTATAAACCGACGAAGTTCTGATGGCTTTGAATTGGAGCGCTTGCAATTCATCGCGGAGCGATACAAAGCGAGTAGCGAGGGGTTGAGCATCGCGACACCCCTCGTGGTCAGGCCAAAAACTCTCTCAGCATCGCGGAGCGATGCCAGCCTCTGAGTGCTTGCATCGCTCCGCGATGCGATTGAGAGGATACCATAACGAGGGGTATCGCATGGCTCAACCCCTCGCTACAGGCTGAAATGGCTCTGCCATGCCAGAGAAATGCTCTAATTATCTCGTCAAGTTGGTAAAATGCCAAGAACAGTTGAAACCATGACGACGCGAGAGTTGCTCGCATCAGTTCAAGGAGCGGCGCGTTTCCCAACCGCCGACCGTTTCGACCGCGATAGCGGCACTCTTGCATCTTCCTCGCACCGCTACCGCTCAGAGCTGCGGTCATTCCCGCTGCGCGGCAGGGTTTTGACGGCGGTTGGAAACGCGCCGCTCCTTACATCAAAAGCTTGCCCCGTTCGTAGTGCGCCCTTCAGGGCGTTCTTCGTTCGGTGTGCTCGCTTCAGCGAGTTCCCTTTGTAAATCACAAAAAAATATCCGCCCTCAAGGGCGCACTACGAACAACGCATACCAAGAAAAGTTGAAAACCGGACAATACGTAAGTGGTGCGCATCAGTTCAAGGAGCGGCCCGTTTCCCTACCGCCGACCTGGACAAGCACTGCCTTACTCAGAAACTGATTTTACGAGGTGGGTTAGTTCTTCAGTCGTCAACCCTGATGAATCCAACACTGTGAAGGAATACGCGAATGAGGTGCCTTCTCCGTCCCAGCCGCCCACGATGATCGCGTAAATACAATCCATCGTCACAACTGCGTGGTGTGTGCGGATGATCTGCGACCATATCGGTAAAAATGCCTTTTTCTCGGTTGCTTCCCAATCGCAGGAAATCAAGAGCACCTTCAGTGGAGCAGCCAGACTGCAAAGGTGGTGAATTTCATGGGATGCTGTTCCATGTGCGTTTTCGGACTCAGCAAAGACCAACGGCACTTTATCCGCATTCAGGAATGCGTAATCGCAGCGGTGCCTCTCAATCTGCAAATCATATCCGAGCAAACCAGCAACTGCGGGCATCAGTGTCCGTTCATAGAAAACCGTTTTGTCGGGTCCCGATTTCCACGCTTCTCGCAACCTCGCATCGGGGGTGGCATCAAGGGCCTTGCATAACGCAGTTCGGAATTGAGTCCAGATGATCTTGGGCTCGGCTTTCATTTAGTGTGGGTCTTTGGATTTGTGGTGAGTTCAGCGAGAGCGGCGGCACGTAGGACGTTCAACTCGTTGCCAAGCTGACGGAGGTGGACATCGTGCATTTGAATTTCACTTTGGCGACAGGCGAAATGAGAGAATTTGGTCGTCGAATCCTCGCAAAAGCATTTCAGACAGCAAGCGTAAAGCCAAATATCCAGAGTCATTGGCGTCAACTCATCGCTGATTGCCCTCCCCTCTCCTGCATCTATCGCATGGTCAACGGGCTTCACTTTTTCGGGAAAACCAGCCGGTGAGTTTTTTGAATTTGTTTCCGTTGCTGATC
>JAYVQB010000263.1:0-6979 GCA_043757085.1 Verrucomicrobiota bacterium | reverse complement strand
AAGCCGTTAGCGATGCCCTGGAATATCTCAAGTCCAAACAAAACCCCGATGGCTCATGGGGCACGGCCAACAAGGGCGCCATGACCGGCTTTGCCCTGCTCTGCTATCTTGGTCGCTGTGAAACGCCTGACTCTCCATATTACGGCGATCAGGTCATGAAAGGCATTTTGTATCTCATTGAGCTTTCCAAGAAAAATCCCGAAGGGCTTATGTCAGAGAAGTTCGCCGGAAATTCCGTGCCTTACGAACATGGCATTGCGACTTATGCCCTCGGCGAAATGTATTCTCTCAGCCGACTCGGACAAAAACCTCTGCCCGGCATGAAAGATGCCTTTGAAAATGGCGTCAAAGCCATCATCAAATACCAGCACGCCGACGGCAGTTGGGTTTACGGAAACGGTTCCTATGCTGCATCAGGTCGTGAAGACTTGTCCGTGACTGGCTGGCAATACCAAGCTCTGAAATCGGCCAAACTCTCCGGCCTCAAAATTGACAAACTGCACACCGCGATCGACTCCACCATCAAATACCTCCAAAGCAAGCAAACGCCAGACGGAGGGTTCGGCACCACTAATCGCGCAGGCAGTTACAATCAATGGAACCTTACTGGCGTAGGCGTTCTCGGCTTGCAAACACTCGGCACGGGACACAGCGCCGAGATCAAAAAGGGCATCAAATTTTCCAATGCCATGTATGCGGAATCCACCCCAGCGTGGAGCAACGCGAATCTGTATGCTTGGTATTATTACGCCCAGACCTTCTTCCAAAACGGTGGCCCAGAATGGAAGCAGTGGAATGAAACCGCCATGCCCGCGATTCTTGCCAATCAAAACAAAGACGGTAGCTGGACTCCCGATCTGAAACCCTCCGAAGGCGGCACCGCTGGCGGCGACGGCATCTACTCCACCGCACTCTGCACCCTAATGCTGGAAGTCTATTACCGCTATCTCCAAGTCGGCCCGTCAAAGCCGAAAGTCTTTCAGTCGATCAACTGAAGATGACAACACGAGATCGCTTCATTTAGCTTGTCTTGAACAATATAGCGTTCAATTAGGGAGATGAAAATCGCCCTCGTCACCGGATCAGCCGGACTCATTGGATCAGAAACCTGCAAGAAGCTTTCGCGCGAAGGCTTCGATATTCTCGGCGTGGACAATGACATGCGCCGCTACTTTTTTGGCGCGGACGCCTCCACCAGCAAGACGCGGAGTCAGCTTGAAGAGGGCCTGAAAAGCTATCGTCATCATGGCATCGACATCCGCGACGCGGACGCAGTAATGAAACTCTTCAGTGAATACGGCAGCGATATCAAAGTGGTGGTGCACACAGCGGCCCAGCCATCGCACGATTGGGCGGCGCGTGAGCCGTTGACGGATTTTGGCGTGAACGCGCTGGGCACGATGCATTTGCTGGAGGCTACGCGTCTTCATGCACCCGATGCGGTTTTCATCTTCACCAGCACCAACAAAGTTTATGGCGACACGCCCAATTCTCTGCCTCTCGTGGAAACCGAGACCCGCTGGGAGATCGCGGACACGCATCCATACTTCGTGCGCGGCATTGATGAGGTTATGAGCATTGATCACTGCAAGCACTCTATTTTCGGAGCCAGCAAGGTCGCCGCAGACGTGATGGTGCAGGAATATGGCCGCTACTTCGGCATGAAGACCGCGTGCTTCCGCGGCGGCTGTCTCACCGGCCCCGCTCATGCAGGCGCGGAACTGCACGGCTTCCTGGCCTACCTGATGAAATGCACCGCCGCCGGATGCCCCTACACGGTCTTCGGTTACAAGGGTAAGCAGGTGCGCGACAATATTCACAGCAACGACCTAGTGGAGGCGTTCTGGCACTTCATTCAGAAACCTCGGAGCGGAGAAGTCTATAACATCGGCGGCTCGCGTCACTCGAACTGCTCGATGATCGAGGCCATTGGGATTTGCGAAAAGATCAGCGGCAAAAAATTGGAGTGGACCTACAAGGAAGACAATCGCATCGGCGATCACATCTGGTGGATCAGTGATGTCAGCAAATTCCAGTCGCATTATCCAGACTGGAAATACCGTTACGACCTGACTGTCACGCTACAGGAGATTCACGATGCAGTCATGGCCGGTCCGGACAAGTGATCATGCAGACGCTACTTGGCGAATTCGACGAGAATTTGCGGCGTTAGTTTCTCGAGGAACTTGAGCATCTGTTCCCTAGCGACGACTTCTTCGAGTGGGTCATCGTTGCCGACGGGATGTTGTGAGAACGGCATGTAGAATGCCACCTGACCCCAGCGGTGATTGAGATTGCGGAAGATGGCGTCGAGATAGGAGCGGGTGTAGCTCATGTTATATCCGGCCGTGCTCACGCCGTGCGATCCCTGATACCAATAAACATTCAGCGCCTGGATTCTCATGCGCTGGCCGGGCGCGACCTCCTGATCGCGAAAAATATGCATAAGCGTGGCGTGCTGCAAGCGACCGTCGGGGAGTTTGAATGATATCCCCTCAGAATTGGCGATCGTCCAGCCTTGATTGGGCAGGCAGAGGGTAGGCTCGTGCAGGCTTTTTTTCACCGGGCCGCTCATCACGAGGGTGGCGGTAATTGAGTAAAGGTTCGCACTTTCATAGAGCGCGCGCTCCAGCTTCACGCCCTCATCAAAAAGGCGCTTTTCATTGGCATCCATGGACATCATTTTTGCATTGTAACCATCCACCGTGGCGGGCAGTTGCAAGAGCAGTCCGGGTTCCGCATAAGTAACCGCTGTAGGAGTGAATGCGCAGACCACCAGAGCCAGCGCGGCCAGCCCGACGCAAACAGCAGATCGCAAGTGAGTCTGACTGCCCGATTGCAGCGTGGCATTGCCCGACTCTGATTTGCGCGAGCCGTTCCAAAGCTTTACGCGGTTCCAGTGCTTCCTTCCTTCAAGGGCAGTGGCGATGGCGAACATGCCGCCGAGCGCGATGGCAAAAACCAGATAGCCGCACAACAAATGATAAGCCGATTCCTCCTGCGAGCCATTGATCGTTTTACCTATGGCGAACGTCTGTCCAAACCACACGCTGCCCAGCGCGAGCAGCACCAGTCGCACCAGATTCCCCACGACCGCAAGCGGAATGGCACAGGCCAGCAGCAGCAGGCGCGGCAACGTGCGCTTCATCGCCAGACAGCCGTAAAGCGCCGCGATCATCATCAATGAAAACAGCGATCGGATTCCGCTGCATGGATTCGCCACATCCAACTGAAAGAGGTCGCCCTGTTGCACCCCCAGAATAAAATCGGGCGCAGAGAACAAGCCTGTGCCATAGCGCACGACGGGAATGCCGATGGTGTTGAGAATTCCTCCCGCCACCTTGGCCGTGATCGCCCGCAACGGCGTGGCCAGCATCCCCTCCAGCGGATGCATTGGCCAGGCGAAGAGCAGGAACATCCACGGCAAAAGCAATGCCCTCCACCATGCGCGACCTCCGAGCATGAGGATGAGGCCGGCGACCATCAATTGCGCACTGGCATAGCCCAGATATCCCGTGTCCACCTTGTAACCAATCCAGAACAAGATCAGTGAAAACACCATGACCGGCAATCCCAGCCACGTCCCTTCCAACGGCAACGCCGCCAGTTCCGCACGCTGGCGGCAAACGAGAAATCCAACGATCACAGGCACAGCAAAACAAAAATGCCACTCCGGCTCCAGCGCGATCCATCTGACCCAGCCTTCGATCACACTGCCGCGCGTAGCGAACATCCAGTGCTGATACGGCCAAACGGCATAGATCATGACCAGCACGACCACCGCAGCACCCAGCGCCCACCAGCGAGCCATCAGTCCCTGACTGGCTGCTGCATGAGATTGAAGGGTGCTTTCAGATGAGGTCATGAAAATTTGACGCCATGTTTTGATTCGCCAATATGTCATTCATAATGGCACGCCAGCCCCAGTGCAAGCCACGCAATCATTTCCTTCATGAACCACAATGAGCCTAGCCCGGATGACATAATGTCCGCCCCACCTGCGGGCAATGAAATCATCGGGCAATCCCCACGCATGCTGACAGTCAGAAAACCCCTCCTGAGTCAGGAGGATGAAAATGCCGTCGGGCAGAATTCTCCAACAAGTCCTACCAACTCTGACTGGTTGAGCACAGGGTCTGGTGCCAATCATTCCCGCACGACATACATCCTGAAGTATCTCGCCGTCCTTTTCATAGCCAATGCCGCGCTCTTCGGTTCGTTCAGTTGGTGGTATTACCAGCGCACCAAGGCGGAGTTCATGGTGTTGGCCGGACAAATCAAACCAGATTCCGAGAAGCCGCCTGAAGCAACTTCCCGTGTGATTGATCCTGTTTTATCTGCCCGTATTGACGGACTGGAAAAACAACTGGCCGAGATCGGGAAGAAAATTCAATCCTCTAATGAACAGGCTGCTCAGAATTCAATCCGTCTCACCGAGCTGACCGCTCAGATGGCTGACTTCTCAAAACCCGCGCCAATCCCCGAGCTATCCACAATATCTACAACTCCTGCGACTGATCTGCCACCTGCGCAGTCCGAACTTGTTCTGTTAAAAGAACGCAACCGGCTCAGCGCTTATGCGGACGAGGCCATTGCCACAGGCGCTCGTGGCCCGTATGAACGGCTGTGGGATTCTTTGGACGACCCGCGCCTGGCCAGTCTCACCCATGCGGCCCGCAGTGAAATCCTGCGTGTGCAGAATTGCTACTTGTCCGGCCAGCGGGTGAAGTATTACGGCATTCAGCAGTATCAGATTCAAGTCGCGGAATTTTTTCCGGACTCCGCCGCACTGGCTCCGGCACAACTCAGCGATGATCAGCTCATCCAGATTTTGCAAAACCAGGCCCATGACTGGCAAGCTCGCGTCAAAGCTGCATGGCATCTCGGCCAGCGCCGCACGACCAAAAGTGCCGAAGCCCTAGTGAAAGCCATCAAAGTAGATCCGGTGCTCGATGTGGTGGCCGAAGCCACCTTCAGCTTCGAACAGGTCACGGGCTATCATGCGAAACTCTTCGAAGTCCAGCCGCTTCTTGCCTGGTGGAGCAGTTACAACAAAGCCCCGCAGAAAGCTGGCGCTGCCAGTGACAAGAATAAAAATGCCGGGGATCGTCCGGCGAATTAGCGAAACCGCTCCTGCATTACCGCCTGCATTTTCACCGTGGGCGATTGAACTTCACTCCAATCGCCACCGTCCTGGGTCCGGTTTTTCGTGGACAGGAATTGCCCCGGAAAATTATTTTATATTTCTTCCAAGAATCCTTCAATACATCCGTCATGCCTTCTGAATACAACATGTCTGACCGCGATCCCGACCATGTCTATCTCATTGCTGCCCTCGACCGCTATGAGCGTCCGCTCATCCGGTATGCGCTCGGCATCGTCTGTGAGATCAACCAAGCCCGCGACATCGTTCAGGATGTGTTTATCAAGCTTCATGAATCCCTCCCCACTCTCGACCGCGAACGGCTGGCCCCTTGGCTCTTCACCGTTTGCAGAAACCGATCACTTGATTACCAACGCAAAAACAAACGCCTCGTCTCTATGGAACTGGAAATTCTAGACAAGGAATCATCTTCACTCCCCGGCCCCTCCGAGGAAATGGAGCAAAAGGAACTCAGTGGTCAGCTCAAATGCTGGATCGCAGCGCTCCCCGACAAACAGCGCGACGCCGTCCGGCTGAAATTTGAAGCCGGACTTAGCTACAAGGAAATATCCGAGACCCTCAAGACCAGCATCGGCAATGTCGGCACGCTCGTCCATCACGGCGTCGCCGCACTGCGCGAGCAATGGCTCGCCATGAACGCATGACATACCCTTTTTCCAAACCCTTACCCCCTAATCCTATGAATGAAAAACTCACCGCCTACGCGCTGAACGAACTCCCGCCCGATGAACGCGCGGCACTCGAAGCGCAGATGCATCAAAACCCCGCACTGCGCCAGCAGGCTGAGGAAGTGAAGGCTTTCTGCTCGCTCTTGAACGAGCAAATTGCCCGCAGCGAAAGCGACACTCTCAAGCCTGAGCAGCGCACACAACTGCTGGAAAACTTCCAGTCCGCCCCCAAGATTATCCGCCCATTCTGGCAGCGGCCCACTTTCGTCGGAGGCATAGGACTTGCCGCAGCCGCTTGTGTGGCGTTGATGTTCAGCCTGCATCAGATCAATCAGAAACAACAGGATGAAATTGATCAATTGGCTTTGTTGCCAGCCAGCTCTCCTGCTGGAGCGAGCACATTTGATTACCGGGAAGAAGATGCCGCCGAGAAACGAGTCACAAAAAATGCTGAACCGGTGCAATTGGCCACAAACACTAGCCCCGCTATGCCCGCCGCGCCTCTTCCTCATGTGGCACCACCTCCGTTCACACCTGTCTTTTCCAATGTGGGGAATGATGATCTCAACGGTGCCAGCGGACTCTCAATATCATCCACGATCTCCTCTCCTGTGATCGTCAATAATTCACATGTCGGCAAAGATGGCGACCTGTCTATTGAGGGCATCACAAAAAGTGGCTCCGGCACCCTTACACTTAGTGGCGGCAACACTTATACTGGTTCCACTTCAGTCACTGGCGGTATCCTCGCCATGGATGCTGGCAAAATTTCCCAGTCGCCCACGACACCCAATCCACAAGGCGGTGCGGCTCTTGACTTGGCTGCAACATCCGCGCCTAAGCCCATGCTCATGGCTGATGCAACTGCGAAGGGCACATTGAAATCCGCCGAGGAAAAGAATCGTGAGGTTCCAGAACCATCTGACGCACCTCGAATGCCAGCACCAGCGACCTCGGCATCTCCAGAAAAATCAAAACTGCTTGCAGCCAACGCGGATAAAAAGAGCGATGCAGAGTTTAAGGGGAAGCTTAGTGTCTCCGGCAATGAGAAAACTCTGGACAGCGAGATTCGCCGCGAGCTGCAATCCGCGACTGAAGAACAACTCTACGCTGCTACAAAGGGCAATCGCAGTGCTGGCGGTGGCGG
>JAYVQB010000262.1:0-1822 GCA_043757085.1 Verrucomicrobiota bacterium | reverse complement strand
GAAGCGCACGCGTGAAGCTCAAGCTGGATCAAAATCTCGGGACACGCGGCAGTGACTTGTTCAAGGCTGCCGGGCATCCTGCCCGGAATCGATTTACCAGCCGCAGCGCGGCGACCGTCTCTTAGCCCGGCCTTTCAAGGCCGGGAATCAGCGTCATCTTCTCCGCGTCGCAGCGCGACGCCCGAATCTCCGCTTTGAATCATCGCAGATTTAGAAACAAGCACCTGGGAATTTACACTTGAACGAGTTCGGGCGTCGCGCTGCGACGCTTTAATAAATGGCATCGACACCCAGCCTTGAAAGGCTGGGCTAAGACACGGGTGCCGCTCTGCGGCATGAAATGTCAAGAAACAGGTGATGGAACATAAACGCTTGAATTCGCCATGCGGCTTCGTAACAACAAATGCCATGACCCTCAATTCCCTTCTCGCCTCCGAATCAGCCCGCCTCGCGGAATTCCCCGTCGCGCGGGATTCCATCTTCATGGCTCACGCGGGGGTTTGCATTCTGCCGCGACGCGTGGTGCGGGCGATGCAGGACTACCTTGAAATGTGCTGTCTCTCGCATCAGGAAAGCGGCGAGGTCTGGCGGACGCTCAATGAAACTCGCGTGGTGGCGGCGCAACTCATCGGAGCGAAGGCATCGGAGATCTCGCTGCTCGGGCCGACATCGCTCGGGCTTAGTCTGGTGGCGAACGGACTGCCGTGGCAGGCGGGCGATGAGGTGGTTTGTTACCACGATGACTACCCGGCGAATGTGTATCCGTGGATGGATTTGCAACGTCGCGGCGTGACGCTTCGCTATGTGAGAACCGATGCGCCGGGCGCGGTGACTGTGGAAGCAGTCGAGCGAGTGCTCACACCAAAAACAAAAATGGTCGCGCTGGCTTCATGCCATTTTTTCACGGGTTGCCGGATTGATGTGAACGCCATCGGAAAAATGCTGCGCGAGCGGGGCGTTTTGTTTTGCCTTGATGCCATTCAAACCATCGGCGCGTTCGACACGCGAGTGCACTATGTGGACTTCCTCAGCGCAGATGCGCACAAGTGGATGCTCGGCCCGATGGCGGCGGGCATCGTTTATGTGCGTGAGGATTTGCAAGAGATGCTGCGCCCCTCGCTGCTCGGCGCGTGGAATGTAAAGTCGCCAAACTTCATCGCGCAGGATGAAGTGCAGTTCGAGCAAGGCGGACGCCGCTATGAACCGGGCGTGCTCAACGCGGTGGGCATCATCGGCATGAAAGCGGCGCTGGAGATGCTCCAAGAGATCGGCATTGATAACATCAGCGCACGATTGCTGAAGTTGAAAGCGCATCTTGTCCCCAAACTTGAAGCGCTAGGCTTCAGTGTCCTACCACCGACACTCGGAGCATACGCCTCTGGCATCACTACCGCCACGCGCAGCAGCGGTGCGTCACTGGAAAAAATATTCGAGCATCTGACCAGCAACCGAGTCGTGGTCTCCTTGCGTCACAATCGCGCCGGAGTGCCGCATCTGCGATTCAGCCCGCATTTCTATAATACCGAATCTGAGATTGATCGCGTGATGGAACTCATGCAGGAGGCGGGTTGATGCGATGAAGCGATATTTTATATGTTATCTGTTCCTGATGGCTTTCACGGCTTGCCAAGAGAGGCCGGCACTCACGGTCTATTGCACAGCGAACTTGAAAAAGCCGGTGGAAGAAATCGCCGCTCAATACGGAAAGGAACGCGGAATCGAGGTGCGATTGCAATACGGCCCCACTGGCACCCTGCTCAGTCAATTGCAAGTGGCGAAGCGCGGTGATCTTATCATCGTGGCCGATGACGGTTCGTTGGAA
>JAYVQB010000261.1:0-1824 GCA_043757085.1 Verrucomicrobiota bacterium | reverse complement strand
GGACGCCCTTCCGATTGATTCAGGCTTTCATTGCGGCGGGCATTCCGGCGAGCGCCTTCGGATTCTATCCGACGGATCACGAAGGCTCCGGCGAAGTGCTGAAACTGAGCGGTCGCGCCTTGATCTTCGGCGATGCCAACACTGTCGCACAATACAAAGACAATCCGAAGTTCGAGTGCCACGGCCCCGGCTTTAGCAAGGTGATCATCGGCGAGGATATGATCGAGCAGTGGCCGCAGTTTATCGATCTTATTGCTGCGTCCATTTCAGACAATGGCGGACGCTCTTGCGTGAACGCTTCCGCCGTTGTCGTCCCGAAATACGGCAAGGAAATCGCCGACGCTCTCGCGCTGAAACTCGGCCCTGTGCAACCATTGCCGCGCGAAGATGAAAACGCGCGACTCTCCGGTTTTGCCAATCCAAAGATGGCCGAGTTTATTGATGAAGCGATTGAAGCCGGTCTCAAGGAATCCGGCGCGGAAGATGTCACGGCAAAATATCGCAACGGCCCGCGTAAGACAGAACTCGACGGCGGCACTTACATGCGCCCCACCATTGTGCTTTGTGATAGCTTCAAGCACGCGCTGAGCAATCGCGAATTCCTCTGCCCCTACGCCAGCGTTGTGCAGGTGCCGCAGTCCGAGATGCTGAATCAGATCGGTTCTTCACTGGTTGTCACTGCGCTGACCAAGGATGCGAAATTTATCGAGCAACTTCTCGATTCACCGCTCATCGAGCGACTCAACATCGGCCCTGTTCCCACCACGAAAATCTCGTGGAACCAGCCGCACGAGGGTAACATGTTTGAGTTCCTCTATAAACGTCGTTCTATCGAGGTGGCGTAATATGATGTGGGCGCATCACAATAGTAGCAAGGGCGTCTCGCCCTTGCATTCAACCGAGCAAGGGCGAGACGCCCTTGCTACTTTTTATGACTCATCTTGCCACATTTGACCACACCATGCGCACGCGCGTTGTCTTCGGCAGCGGCGTGCTCTCTCAGATCGGTGAACTTGCATGCGGACACGGATCGAGAGCGTTGGTCGTCACGGACAAAGGCATCACCCAAGCGGGACATGCGGCGCGGGCGCTTGATTCTCTTCAAGCCGCTGGATTTCAGGTGAAACTCTTCGACCGCGTTCATGAGAATCCGAGCACGCGCGACGTAGCCGATTGCGTCGCGGTTGCACACGAGTTCCGAACCGATCTCCTGATTGGCCTCGGTGGCGGCAGCAGCATGGACACCGCGAAGGGGTGCAATTTCATCCTGACCAATGGCGGGCGGATGCAGGATTATTGGGGCGTCGGCAAGGCGACGAAACCCATGCTGCCGCTGATTGCCGTCCCCACCACTGCGGGGACTGGCAGCGAGTGCCAGAGTTTCGCGCTCATCTCCGATGAAGTCACGCATGTAAAAATGGCCTGCGGCGATCCGAAGTGTGCGCCGCGCTTGGCGTTGCTCGATCCAGAACTGACTGTCTCCATGCCGCGCATCGTGACTGTGCTTACCGGCATCGACGCCATCGCGCATGCCATCGAAACAGCGGTGACAAAGAAACGCAACGCCGTGTCCATGATGTATTCCCGTGAAGCGTTCCGCCTCTTGATCGAGGGCTTTGAGCGCGTGCTGCGTGACCCCAAGGACATCGAGGCACGCGGCTTCATGCTCCTCGGCGCAGCGTTTGCCGGAACGGCGATTGAAAACTCCATGCTCGGCGCGGCGCACTCCTGTGCTAATCCGCTCACGGCAAACTATCACATTGTTCACGGTCACGCTGTTGGTCTGATGCTGCCGCATGTGATTCATTTTAACTCCGCGCTCGT
>JAYVQB010000260.1:0-1836 GCA_043757085.1 Verrucomicrobiota bacterium | reverse complement strand
CCGCACTCTGCACTTACGGCGCGGGGCAGGCTGCGCATGGCAAGTCAAGCTGGGGCGAGGGTTTTTCCGTGCTCATAATCTAGCCAAGCAATGATTTCGCTGCCATCAAGGAGCACTTCAGGTTCTGCCGCAATTTCCGCCAAGGTGCGGGCACGGGGGGCGGTGTCTTCGTCCAGATGGAGTTCCAAGGCTTCGGCAGCATTGACCCGGATTTCCTCCACAGTGGCACCAGTGGTAGTGCAGCCGGGCACATCGGGAAAATAAGCGCAGAAGTTTTCACCAGCGTCTTCGATGATGAGGAGATATTTGCGGTTCATATGATTCTTGTTGGGTTGAGTTTAATACTTTTATACGGTCATGCAAGCGACAGGCCTCATTATGGGGGCCACGGCAGGTCAGCCTGCCGGAAGATGCTGCGTAGCGTGCCCTTAGCGATGTCGCCCTTGTGAATCGGGACTGTGACTTTCCCAGACTTAATTGGGTGCATGTATTGAGCGTGACTACCCTTTTGCGTTTTGAGAATCCATCCTCCATCGCGGAGGCGCTTGATGACTTCGTTTGCTTTCATGTTTGATGACAACGGGGACATGGTGCTCTGGTTTCAAATACTTACTAAAGCTGCCAATTCCTCAAATGCATGTGACTGAAGTAACAATTTATTATTTGATCCGTGTGACGCTTTAGGGCAGAGCCTTGTGTATTCCATGCTCACCGACACCCACGCCCATCTGGCCTCCAAGCAATTCGCCGACGATCTGCCGGAAATTGTGGCCCGCGCACGGGCGGCGGGCGTCACGCGCATCATCTGTATCGGCACCACGATGGAGGATGCGCGACGGGTGATCGAGATCGCGGAAGAATATCCTGAGGTCGAAGCCACGGTGGGCGTGCATCCTTGCGATGCCGACTCGGTGAGCGACGAATCGTTTGTCAGCGAACTGCGAGAGCTTCTGCAACATCCGAAGGTCGTCGGCATCGGTGAAATCGGACTCGATTACTTTCACCAGCCACCCGAGGGCTTCACGCTGGAATCATGGAAGGCGCGGCAGGCATTCGTCTTGAAGGTGCAACTGGAACTGGCGGCGGAACTGGGATTGAATGTGGTGCTGCACAATCGCGAGAGCTTTGATGATTTGGTGGCGCAGGTGCTGCCGTGGTCGGGCCGGTTGCGCGCGGTGTTTCACTGTTTCACTGGCACGGCGGAGCAGGCGTTGCCGTTGATCAAGGCGGGTCATCTGGTCAGCTTCACGGGCATTGTCACCTTTAAAAACGGTCAGGTCGTGCAGGAGACGGCGCGCGCCTTGCCAGATGACGGATTCATGCTGGAGACTGACTGCCCTTATCTGGCACCGATCCCACATCGCGGGCAACGGAACGAGCCTGCTTATGTGGCAAGGACTGCGTCGTTTGTTGCTGGCTTGCGCGGTGTGAGTCTTGAACAAATCGCACAACAGACCAGCCAAACCGCAGTGGAATTTTTTCGCAGACCGCTTACGGAATCTTGAGCTTCATCCCCGGATGGATGCTGTCGGAGGTGAGGTTGTTGGTGCTCTTAAGTTTGCTGACCGTGACGTGATATTTGCGCGAGATTCCGTAAAGCGTGTCAGTTTGTTTGACGATGTAGGTCGTTCCGCTGCCGGACGATGCGGTCTTGGATGTTGTGCTGCCCGTGGATTTTTTCTTGGTGGTGGAATCGGTCTTGCTGGTGCTGGTGGGAGACTTCTTTTTCTTGGTTGTGCTCGCACTCGCACTGGATTTTTTTGGCTGCGACGGCGACGGCGGGGCCTCGTTGTATTGTTGATATTGCGACTGCGTGGAGGAGGTGGCGGGAGGCTT
>JAYVQB010000259.1:0-1839 GCA_043757085.1 Verrucomicrobiota bacterium | reverse complement strand
GCATCGCAACGCTGGGCGTGCTGTTCATGGCCTTGTGCTCGGTCGCTGCGGGAATGCGTTCATTGGTGAAGCTGGCGAAACTCGAACCTGCGGAGGCTTTCCGAGCATGAGCACTCCCACGCCCATTCTACGGCTGGACGCAGTGGAGAAATCTTTTCGTGAACCATCGGGCATGTTGCGCGTGCTGGAAGGATTGAGCCTGAGCATCGCGCCTGGCGAGATCGTGCTGCTGCAAGGGCCGTCCGGTTCTGGCAAGACCACGCTGCTGCAAATCACCGGCTGCCTCCTGCGTGCCGATAGCGGGCGCGTGGAACTGGCGGGTAATGATTTGAATGCAGCAACGGAAACGCAACGCACACTCGCACGGCAACATCATCTCGGTTTCTGCTTTCAGCATTTTCATCTGCTCGACGCGCTCACAGTGCGGGACAATGTCGCGCTCGGCTTGCGGCTCAAACGTCAGCCAGTGGATGTCAGCCGCGTGGACGAAGTGCTGGCTCTCGTCGGTCTGTCCAAGAAGACGGATAAGCTGCCCCGCGACCTGAGCGGAGGAGAGAAACAGCGCGTGGCCTTCGCCCGCGCACTGGTGGGACGCCCCAGCCTGCTGCTCGCTGATGAGCCGACTTCACAACTCGATATTCATGCGGCGGAAGCCGTCGCCCAACTGGTTCGCTCGTCCGTGAAGGAGTCCGGCAGCGCGGCACTCATCACCACTCACGACACCCGGTTGCATCCCATTGCTGATCGGATTTGCACCTTGAAGGAAGGAAGAATTTATGAATAGAAAATTGATTCTCTTATTGCTGGCAGCATCCATGACCGCATCAGCGGCCGATGACGCGCGGAAGCTTGTCTGTGTGGGCCGAGTCGAACCCGTTGACGGTGAGGTGGAGGTATCCGCTCAGATGTCTGGGACTCTTCTCGCAGTGAATGTGAAAGAAGGTGACTCGGTAAAATGCGGAGCCGTTCTTGCCGAGTTGGACGCACGCAAAGAGAAAGCGGCGCTTGATTTTGCGCTGGCAAAACTGGCCCGCGTAAAAGCCGGTGTTGGTCAGGAAGAAATCGCTGCCGCAGAAGCTGCACGCGATGCCATGGCCGCAGAATTGACCTTTGCGGAATCGGAACTTCAACGCGCGATTAAGTTACGTGTGACAAACGCCATAGCGGAAGATCAAATGGATGAACGAAAGCAGCGAGCAGAGACTTTGCGTAAGAATCTCATCAGCGCATCGAAGCAGCATGAAGCATTGAAGCGCGGCCCCTTGCCGGAAGACATCGCGCTGGCGGAGGCGGAAGCCGCCGTAGTCCGCACTGCCTATGAACTGCGAGAAGTCCGTGCGGTCGCCGACGGCACCATCTTGCAACTGCACAAGCACGCGGGAGATTTCGTCTCGCTCAACTTCCCGGCACCCGTCCTGCGGATGGCGAACACGCACAAACTGCGGTTGCGCATCGAGGTCAATGAACAGGAAATCAATCGCGCGAAAGCAGGAATGGAAGGCGTGTTCACGACTTTCGGCGCGGACAAGCCAAGCGGGAAATTGCGCATGACAACCATCCTGCCCGCATTCGCGCCGCGTCGATTGTTTGAACCAGACTCCACAGCGAGAATGGACACGCGGACTTTGCAGGTGATTTGCGAAATCCTTGATGGTTCCACGCCAGTCTATGCAGGACAGCGGGTGGTGGCGGTGTTTTCGTTGAAAGAGCAGACGACTTCGCAATAGGAGCGCGTGTGTGGCGAAGCCTACTCGCTGCATTGAGACGATGGAAAACAGCGAGCGGTTTTCGTTCCTCAAATACATGCGCACTCCAAAAAAACGCCCTCCCTTTTGAGGA
>JAYVQB010000258.1:0-1840 GCA_043757085.1 Verrucomicrobiota bacterium | reverse complement strand
TTTTCATTTCGGTCATGGCCATCATTTTAAGTCCGTCGATGCATCGCTTGCTGCATAAGTTTCATGTGGATGAAGACAGTTGATTTTATTTGATCGAAGACAAGCTTCTTGAATCATGAAAACGGACGACACCATCATCATTCGCGGGCTGGAATTGCCGGTGCGCATCGGGGTGCCGGATACGGAACGCGCGGACTGGCAGGTGATCGTGGCGGATGTGACATTGACGCTGCGGCGCGGGTTCAGCATGATGCGTGATGAACTGGCGGAAACGGTCGATTACGAAGCGGTGGCGAATCAGGTTAAAGCACTCGCCGCGGATCGTCCGCGAAAGTTGCTGGAGACGCTGGCTGGGGAGATCGTGTCCCATTTGTTGCACATCGAAATCGTCAGCGCTGTTGAGGTGGAACTGCGCAAACGCATTCTGCCCGGTGTGGATCATGTCGCGGTGAGGATGCGGCGCGAGAGGGCATGAGGTGAAGTATCACTTGCGCGGGGGCATTGCTCGTTGTTTGTCTGGCGCGCCGCAAAGCGGCTTATGGAAAGTAGATGTCTGACCGCCCCATCAACCCCGACCCGGATCAGAAACTCGTGGAACGCTCACAAAACGGCGACACACGGGCCTTCGACGATCTGGTGCGCAAATACACACCCAAGCTCTACGGGATGGTCTATAACATGACCTCCAACCGCGAAGATACGGCGGATTTGCTCCAAGATGTTTTCGCCAAGGCCTATCGCTCGCTTAAACGCTTTCAGGGCAAGAGCACGTTCTACACCTGGATCTTTTCGATCAGTGTCAATATGACGCTGAATTACCTGAAAAAGCGCGGGCGTTACACGAAGCTCAGCTTGGATGACGTGGACAGCGGGATTCAGAATGACCCGGACTTCATTGAGATCACATCTGGGGGAAATCCCCTTAGAGACGTAAATATTCATGAACTTCAAAAAAGGTTGAACGAAGCCATGATGAAGCTGTCTGAAGACCACCGAACTGTGGTTACACTTTACGACATTCAAGGATTGCAACATGCCAATATCAGCAAAATCTTGGGAGTCTCCGAAGGCACGGTTCGCAGCCGACTTTTCTACGCCCATCGTCAGTTGCAGAATTTCCTCGAGGAATTTCGCAAATGACACCCGACAAAGTTACAGACAATAACACCCGAAACACCCCGATCCACATGAGCGAATTCCACGATATCCAGAGACTTATCCGTCTGAAGCGCCATGAATTGCCGCCAGAAGGCTTCGTGGATGATTTTGTTACCGCTATGCATCAGCGTCAGCGAGCAGAGCTATTGCAGAAATCGGCTCGTAGTTTGCTCTGGGAGCGAGTGACGACTTATTTCGCTGATCTTCTCAACCCCAAATGGGCACTGGCCGGAGCCACTGCTGTCGCTGTCTTGATGGGTGCCATTATGATGAATCACGGCCCGACTCCTCAGCTCGCGCAAAACTCTCCTAAAGCAGAAACTGGCGCTTCTGAGGCAGTTTCCTATTCCTCCAGAGACGAGGCCGCTGACGTGAAGCGCAATCTGATTTCCCACCACTATGGTGGCGGTTTCGCAGACGAGCAGAATGTGCAGCCCGTCAGTTTCACCCAGCCCTTCCAAGGGGGAGTCCAGACTGCCGGATTCAAAGGTGATCTGGAGATTCCCGATGCGGCGCAACGCTGATTTTTCCGGGACGGCAAAGGCAAGTTGCCGTAGCTAATCATGGTGCCCGGCGTCCAAACTTTCTTTCCAGTTCGCCATAGGTGATCTGGATGAGCGTGGGCCTTCCGTGCGGGCAGCAGTAGGGCATCTCGCACGCGAACAGGTTCTCCAAAAGCTTG
>JAYVQB010000257.1:0-7055 GCA_043757085.1 Verrucomicrobiota bacterium | reverse complement strand
GGTCGCGCTCTTGATGAAATCCGCGCCATCGCGCTTGACGACAACGCCGACACCGAAGCGCGCAAGTCCGCGCTGGCGACGCTCATCGAAGCGAAGTCACCCGATGCGCGCAAAATCTGCGAGAAGCTACTGAGCGAACGAAGCCTCGCCGTTGCCGCTGTGCAAGGACTCGCGACATTCGATGATCCAGTCATTGCGGAATTGATCGTGAAACGCTGGCAAAGTTTTTATACAATCGAACACGCCGCCGTCATCGCCGCGCTCGTCTCGCGCCCCAGCTTTGCGCGTGTGTTGTTGAATCATGTTGATCGTAGCAAGGGCGTCTCGCCCTTGCAAATTCAACTGCAAGGGCGAGACGCCCTTGCTACGGGTGTGATACCGGACACTGAGATCACGCCCGTCATCGCGCGTCAGATACGCAGTTTCAACGATGAAGCTTTGAACAAGAAGCTCGCCGAAGTGTGGGGCGAGGTTCGCGAGTCATCCGAGGATAAGAAAAAACTCATGGCTGCGCTCAAGACGAAACTCACGCCCGAGTTTATCGCGAAGGGTGATTTGCCGCAAGGCCGCGCGTTGTTCAACGGCATCTGCGCTGCGTGCCACAAACTCTACGGTGAAGGCGGAGACATTGGCCCCGACCTCACCGGAAGTGGTCGCCATGACGTGAGTTATCTCATTGAAAACATCGTTGACCCCAGCGCCGTCGTTGCGGCGGATTTTACGATGGTGGTCATTACGCTCAAAGACGGTCGCGTGCTTAACGGCATCATCAGTGAGAAGTCGGAGCGCACGATCACGATGAAAATGGTCGGCCAGAAAGTCACCGTGGATCGCAAGGACATCGCCAAGCAGGAGCAGCTTCCCACATCCATGATGCCCGAGGGTCAGCTTAACGCATTGAGCGATAGACAAATCGCCGATCTCTTCGCGTATCTCTTGGGCAGCGCACAAGTGCCGTTGCGGTGAGTAGCTCAGGCTTTTAGCCTGAGACTGGTGCCTTGGGCATTTTGCCCGCAGCCTTTGGGCAGAATGCCCGAGGGACTCGAGACAGGCAAAATGCCCATCCTACTTAAAACGGCTTCATGATGCCGAGCCATGCGGCGACTCCGCCGAGCAGCAGTGCGACAAACACCGCAGCAGTTCCCGTGAGCATCTTGCGCTTCACGAAGATTGGCAGCACTGCTGCGATCACCCAGATTCCAACTTTGCACCAGGCCCAGATTGGGATCGACTTCATGATGCCCATCTTCGCCAGCATCCCGAAACCGGCGACTGGAATCAGCAGCAGAGCAATGCCGCGCAACATCGCACCAAACTTGCGGAGCCGGATGTTGTCAGCGCCTCCCAGAGCGGCACCGGTTCCAGCGAACAAGGCCATGACGGCGACAAGATGGATGATCTGATAGGCTTGGAAGTTCATGCGCGAGCTTAACCACGGACAGTCACGCCGCGCAAGCAATCATGTTACCGCGCCGAGTTTGGCTGCCAACTTCACGGCCTCGAACAAACTGTTGGGGTTTGCTTTGCCCTGCCACGCGATGTCCAGCGCGGTGCCGTGATCCACACTGGTGCGCACCACGGGGAGTCCGAGCGTGATGTTCACCGCATCGTCAAACGCCAGCGTCTTCAGTGGGATCAATCCCTGATCGTGATACATGCAAACATAGGCGTCGGTGCGTTTCCGCCGCGCCGTGAGAAACGCGGTGTCCGGTGGCAGCGGGCCTTCCACGATAATTCCTTTTTCTTTCGCGGCGACGATGGCCGGCATGATGAAACGTTCTTCCTCGCGCTGGCCGAACAAGCCGTTCTCGCCCGCATGAGGATTCAAACCGCATACGGCAAGATGTGGTTCTCGCCCGCGAATTTTCCGCATGGCATCGGCGGTCAATTCGATGACCTCAAGAATCCGCGTTGCACTGAGCAGTGAAGGCACTTCGTGCAAGCCCACATGCACCGTCACCAGGCTGCAGGTGATCTCCGGCGCGGTGAGCATCATGCAAGCACGGGGCGCATTCATCTTCTCCGCAAAAATTTCCGTGTGCCCCGGATACTGCGTGTGACCCGCGAGATGCTGCGCCTCCTTGCTGATCGGACATGTGGCCACGCCCGCGACTTCGCCGGCCAACGCTGCCTTGATGGCGCTATCTATATAGCGAAAGCTCGCGCCCCCAGTGGCTGCGTTGGGCTGTCCGGGCTGGAATTCATCAAGCGTGATGGCTTGAAGATCGATCACCGATGTTTCAGAAAATGGCAGTCCACAAACTTTCGCGACGCGACGCAGCACCACCACGTCTCCTATTACAACAGGCTCGCAGATCGCACGAAGTTCCGCATTGGCCAGCGCATGAAGGCACAGCTCAGGGCCGACCCCGGCGGGGTCGCCCATGGTGATTGCGATGCGTGGCAGGTTCATGTCCCACGATGGCGGAACGGCAGCACTCATCAAACTAATAAAATATCGCCAGACATCGTTGTTGTGTTTTTGAGGCTATGTCTCATGATTCTCGCCTCATGAAAATATCCCGACTCCTCCCCGTCATGGCTGCACTGCTGGCCCTCTCTGGCCTGTTACATGCGGCTGATTCCGAAGCCGATGTCCTCTGGAAAAAAGTGGATGACGCGCTGTCCGCGATGAACGCCCGTCCGGCTCCGCAACCCAAAACTCGCGAAGAGGCGATCGAACATTTTAAGAAGCTTCTCGCCACCACTGATGATGCCTCGAAGGCTTTTGTGGAAAAGTTTCCCAATGACGCCCGCCGCTGGAAGGTTCGCCTTTTTGAAGGCATGACGGCGAAGATGCGTGAATCCATCGGAGTGCCCACGAAGGGTGATATGAAGTCGGCGCTTGATGAGATCGTAAAATCAACCGATGCCGACCCGGAGACTAAATCAGAAGCGAGCGCCATCATTGTTCTCTCGAGTGCTGAAGGCACCGAAGGAGGAGAGGTCAGTTCCGAGGAGTGGACGAAACTCGCGGAGGCGCACCTCAAGGCGTTCCCCGATTCCAAGCGCAACAAGATGATCCAAGCCAAAATGGATAGCATGAAAACGCTGGCCGACCTCAAGAGCAAGCCCTTGGAAATAAAATTCACCGCTGTGGATGGCAGTGAAGTGGATCTCTCCAAGATGACCGGCAAAGTCGTGCTCATCGACTTCTGGGCAACCTGGTGCGGCCCTTGTGTTGCCGAAGTGCCTAAAGTCGTGAAGACCTATGAGAAGCTCCATGCGAAGGGCTTTGAGATCATCGGCATTTCCCTCGACCACGACAAAAGCAAACTCGAAAGTTTCACCAAAGAGAAGAACATGGCCTGGGCGCAATACTTTGACGGCAAAGGCTGGCAGAATGAAATCTCCACGCGCTACGGTATCAACAGCATCCCCGCCATGTGGTTGGTGAACAAGAAGGGCATGGTCGTAAGCACCAACGCCCGCGCCAAGCTGGAAGAAACCGTCGAGAAACTGCTCGCGGAATAATCACCGCCTTAAAACGATTCAAACGCGCAGCCGGGTTCACTCCGGGTTGCGCGTTTTTTTTGATGTGGCGGAAATGTTGGCACTTCAGCGAGAAGCCTGCATGATTCTGCGTTGATACTATTCCAACCCATGAAAGCCATTTTTCTTCTCTTACTAATTACGGGTCTCGCAAAAGCCCAGCCTGCCACCGCGCCCCTCTGGTGGCCGGACAAGCAAGGGCCGACGTTCAACGGCATGGTGCCTGATGCGGATGCGGTCAAACTCCCGCTGCAATGGGATGAAGCCAGCCACAAGGGGATCGCGTGGAAAACTCCCATCGAAGATGAAGGCCACTGCGCGCCCGTCATCGGTGGGGATTTGATTTGGTTCACCGCTGCCACCAAGGACGGCAAAAAGATGTTCATCTATGCCGTCAACCGACACGACGGAAAGATCATTCATCACAAGCTGCTCTTTGAAAATGCGGCTACCGAAGCGCTCGGCAATCCCACGAATAACTATGCCGCGCCGTCCTGTGTCTTGGAGGCGGATGCAGTCTATGTTCACTTCGGCACCTATGGCACGGCGCGATTGAATCCACTGACGGCGGAAGTCGTCTGGCAGCGGCGCGACATCAAATGCCGTCACTTTCGCGGACCGGGATCATCGCCTTACTTGTTTGAAAATCTCATCATCCTCACGTTCGATGGCATTGAAGATGATCAGTTCGTCACCGCGCTGGACAAGGCCACCGGCAAGGAGGTCTGGCGCACGAAACGTTCCACTATTGACTACGGCGATCTCGACCAGCGGGGCCAGCCCACGCGCGAAGGCGATATGCGCAAGTCATTCTGCACGCCGCTCATCATGTCCGTCAACGGCAAGCCGCAGTTGCTTTCGCCCGCATCACGTGCCGCATTCGGTCTTGATCCTCATACAGGCCGAGAAATCTGGACGATTCACACCACGGGCTACAACGCCGCAATCCGGCCAGTCATCAAAGGCGACATCGCTTACATCAACAGTGGCAGCCAGTTGATTGCGCTCAAGATTGACGCCGACACCAAGGGCGATGTCACCAGCAAATCACTCTGGGTGCGCGATAAGCGCAACGCCAACTGGTGCAGCACCGTCCTGATCGGAGATTACATTTATCAGGCCGACTCCAATGGCGTGATTCATTGCGTCGATCTCAAAGATGGTTCCAGCACCTGGAGCGAACGGCCCTTCAACAGCGCCGGAAAAATGTTTGCGTCCGCCATCGCAACCAAGGAGCGCGTCTATTTCTTCAGCGAAACTGGAGATGCCACGGTGGTCGCGGCTGACCCGAAAATATTCAATGTGCTGGCGCGCAACAATCTGGAGTCCGGCATGACCGCCTCGCCTGTTGAGGCTGATGGCGCCTTGTTTCTGCGAACCAAGACACATCTCTACAAGATCGTGAAACAATAGTCCGCCAGTATGAAGGATGATTCATTCCCCAGCGACAAGCTGAGCGGCCAGACCGCTCCTACTGAGGATGCGAATGCGCCCACGATCATTCTGAGCAAACCCGTGCCGGATCCCAATGCCGCGACGATCATCATGGGTCGGACCCCGGCACCACCGATCAAAATTTCAACGGAAAGAGTCGGCGACTTCCTCGATCGTTATCAACTCATCGAAGAACTCGGCGTGGGTGGTTTCGGCATCGTCTGGCGCGCGGAACAGTTCGAGCCGATTCATCGTGAGGTCGCACTGAAGGTCATCAAGCCGGGCATGGATTCGCGCGAGATCATCGCGCGCTTTGAAGCAGAGCGGCAGGCGCTGGCATTGATGGATCATCCGAACATTGCGGGCGTGCTTGATGCCGGAGCGACGGAAAACGGGCGGCCTTACTTCGTGATGGAACTCGTGAAAGGTGTGCTCATCACTGAATACTGTGATGAGCGCAAGCTAACGATCCGGCAGCGACTTGCGCTTTTCATTCCTGTTTGCCAGGCCGTGCAGCACGCGCACCAGAAAGCCATTCTGCATCGCGACCTCAAGCCGGGAAACATCCTTGTCGCCGAAGTGGACGGGAAGCCGGTGCCCAAGGTCATCGACTTCGGCATCGCCAAAGCGCTCGGCACTTCACCGGATGATGCTTTCGACGCCACGCTCGCGCGCACGGAGGAGGGGATGCTCGTGGGCACGCCGCAATACATGAGTCCTGAGCAAGCCGGCATGGGCACGGACATGGATACGCGCAGTGACATCTACATGCTGGGCGTCATTCTCTATGAATTGCTCACGGGCAGCACGCCGCTGACGCGCGAGGCCTTGCGCAAGGCTGGCTTTGATGAAGTGCTCCGCCTCATTCGCGAAGTCGAGTCCGTGCGTCCGAGCAATCGCGTGACGCCAGTCACAGACATCATCCGCGAGACTGCCATCTTGCGTGGGACCGAACCGTCAAAACTCTCACGCTCACTGCGCGGCGATCTCGATTGGATCACCTTGAAGGCGCTGGAGAAAGAGCGCGAGCGTCGCTACGAAAGCGCGTCCGCGCTCGCTCAGGATTTGGAGCGGCATCTTAATAACGAGCCTGTCGAAGCCGGGCCGCCCAGTGCTTTCTATCGTCTGCATAAATTGATTCGGCGCAACCGTCTCGCCTTTGCTGCTGCTGCGGCCATCGCGGTGCTGCTTGTGGCCGGGATCGGAGTCAGCACCTGGCAAGCGGTGCGGGCCAGTCGCGCCGAAGGTCTCGCGCGTCAGCGTCTCGCCGATGTGCAAATCGCCCAGCAACAGACCATCAAACGACTGAAGGAATCCGCGCGATCCGACTGGGTTTTCGCCCGCGACTTGCTGGTGAAAGATCGCAAGCGTGATGCTTTTGCTTATCTCGCGCGATCATGCGAAAACGATCCTGACTCCGCGTCAGCAGCCGAGACATCGGCACTGGCGCTGAATGATTGGAACAGTCCTCCATCACTGGCGACCTTTCAGGGTCATGGAGAAATGGTGCGGAGCGCGCAATTCAGCGCCGATGGAAGGCGAATGGTCACAGCATCCAATGATCGCACCGCGCGCATCTGGGACGTGGCCGCGGGTGCATTGCTGATCACGCTGGACGGACACAAGGATGTGGTGTGCAGCGCACAATTCAGCGCGGACGGGAGCCGCATCGTTACCGCATCATTCGACAGAACCGCGCGAGTATGGAATGCAACTGACGGCAAATTGCTGGCCACACTCAAGGGGCACACGGGCGTGGTCAACGGCGCGCAGTTCAACCCGGATGGCAGTCGCGTCGTGACATCCTCCGAGGATATGACGGCGCGTCTCTGGGACTCCGCGAGCGGCGCGCTGCTGGCCACGCTACAGGATTTTGAATATGTCTGGAGCGCGCAATTCAGCGCGGATGGCAGACGGATTGTCAGCGCTTCCGGAGAAGGCATGGCGCGGATATGGAACGCGGCGGACGGTAAATTGCTCATCACTTTGCAAGGCCATGAAGCCCCTGTTAAGAGCGCGCAATTCAGTCCTGATGGCACTCGCATCATCACGGCATCCGATGACAAGACGGCGCGGGTGTGGGACTCCGCGGATGGCAAGTTGCTCCATACGCTGCAAGGCCATGAAGC
>JAYVQB010000256.1:0-1844 GCA_043757085.1 Verrucomicrobiota bacterium | reverse complement strand
GAAACCCGGTGCCATCCACCTTCACCGCTACAAACCAGGAGCGAAACACTCGCTGGGTCACTCCGACCCGGCTCCTGCGAATGCAATTTCCTCGCAGTTTCGAAGACACTGATGGCGCCCTGCTTGGTTGTGGTGCTCGTTCTCTCCTCATGTGGTCGGGGTGACGTGACGAAGAATGCGGACGCGGCACCAAAACAAATCAAGACCGAACCAGCAACTGCGCAAGCCGATCCGGTGCATGTGTTCGCACAAATCGTGCGTAAGTCGCCGGTGCCAAACCCGAAGGGCAGCGACTATGCGGACTGTCTCTACACGGCAGAGGTGAAAGTTCTTCAGATCGATTCCGAGCGCCGCGCACCGCGCGAGCTGGTTTTGTTACTGCCCGCATTCTTCAAACGAACACTGCAACCAGAGGCCGGGTTCAAGGTGGGCGCGGTGATCGAGGCAGACATTTTGCCGAATGCCGAGGCCGATGAAGCGCGCCGAAGGATGCAGCGGGCGGACGATCTGGAGCGCGTGGAGCTTGAATTGTATCAAACCGTTCGCGCACGCGCATTGGCGGATCGGGCGGAAAGCTTCTTCACTCAACCGGACAATTACTTTGCGGCAACAGTTCCTGCGAAGGCCGCGCTGGAACTGAAAGCTAAATTGAAATATCCGTGGTCGGAAAAAGCGGCAAGAGAGCGAAAGGCGGCGATCGAGCGGGACAGGAACTTGATTCTTGATGCACTCGCCTCACACGGTGGGGATTGGGAGAGCTGGCACCAGAGCTTGAAACCGTTTTGTGCTTCACTGAACGATCCGGCGCGGGCCATGCCCGACAAGCTGCTGCGGAAGGGCCGTCACGCATTCAGCCTGCTGCGCTCCAGTGCTTATTACGATTTGTGCAAGCTCGCGGAAACCGATGCTCCAGGACCGGCGCGCATTTTAAAGGCCCTCAACCAGCAACTGCGCGCACGCGGGATCGATTTGATCGTGGTGCCGTTTCCCAGCAAAGAAGATGTTAATGCTGATGTGTTTTCCGACAAGGCTCCGGCAGATGGCTGGTTTCTCCCCTGCCGGGAAAAACTCATGCTGCAACTGCTGGAGGCGGACATCGAAGTGATCGAGCTTATCCAGCCACTGCGGCAGGCGCGAAATCGTTTCCCATGGGTGTTCTATGACAACCGCGACCAGCATCCGGCAGACGGTGCGATTCAAGTCGCGGCGGAGGAGATCGCAAAACGACTCGCACGCTACGAGTTGAAACCCAAGGACGGCAAACCGCTGAAGCTCAAGCTGAGACCGGCGGAGATCGAGCGTGACGATGACGGGCCTAGCGCGCGCTATCCAACCACGCAGGTGCTTACGGAAGATGATCGTCCGCTGGTGATGCCGGAGAACTCCGGGTCGCCCGTGATCATTATGGGCGACAGCTACACGATGATGCCGACATCATACTTGCCGGGAGGTGCGGGCGCGGCCATTCCGATGCACATCGCCCATCGCATCGGAATCGTGCCCGACCAGCTTTCCAGCATGGGGAGTTCCAACAAGGTGATGAAGCTGCTCGCGAGGGAGGGTGGCAACTATCTGGCGAACCGCTGCGCCGTGGTTTTTGTGTTTTCACCGCAGCGTATGATGGGCAATGACAGCGGGCGCGACGGCAATTCCTGGAACATGACGGATATTCCACCGTTGATGATCGAGAAATAAACTATACCCAGCAGTCTCCTTCACCCAACCAACCCCATCTTCTTCCACCACACCGCGAGTTCATCCGCGCCGAAGTCAGCGAGGATGTGTCCATCCACATCAATGCTCGGGGCCTTGGTCTGGCCGGTGAGATCGTGCATCTCGCGACG
>JAYVQB010000255.1:0-7066 GCA_043757085.1 Verrucomicrobiota bacterium | reverse complement strand
GCTTCAGGAGCGCATCATGGCAACGGAAACGGTGCCCAGGCAGCCCCTCTGGGACCTAATCTCAATCAGGGCCACTTGCCGGGCACCTTGGGATCGGGCGGCCCGCTGCCCCAGCCAGGCTCATCCAACAAAGGCTCGTCATATCCCGCGCTCCGCCCGCTCACTGGAACCACAGTGGGACAAGGAGTTGAGAACGCACGACCTCAAACCCGCGCTGGCGGCAGTCATGACAAGGGCAAACGTCGCGGTGCGCTCTATGGCGCGCTTTTCATGATCTTGCTGGCATCGGCAGGCACAGGATTTTTTTTCAAGGATCAAGTCGTGTTGTTCTGGAAACAGGCGCAGATGAAATGGAAGTCGCACGACGGTAGCGATCCCGTTCCGACCAACCCTGCATTAACAACAACAGAGGCCACGCAGCAGCCCGCTCATCCACAGACCGGGACATTGCCGACGGATCATGGTAATCCAAATTCCGCGTTCAATCCGAATACCCCGACAGTCAAACCACCGGAGACGGTGGTCACTCAGCCGGTGCCTCCGGCTAAAAATGTAACGCAGGAACCTTCAGTAAAACCGAAGTTGCCGGAGAATGTTTTGTCACCAACACCTCCCCTGACCAATCCAACTTTGAATGCAGGAGTTCCCACCGAAACGCCCACCAAAGTTGATCTCAATACAGACTCCCAACTCATAAAAAAAGCTCTGCCGGCAGAATATCCGCGCATCACCAGCCCGATGGTCGAAGTTCCCGGCCATCGCAATCAGAACACTGGCAAAGTGGATGTTACCCAAGTTGAAGATAAAATTTTTGTCAATGCCACTCCAGACGCCCAGCCTGCGGCCTTGGTGTTAAAGCAATTTTTTACAGCCAAAACCTGGCAGGATCGTCTGTCATTTACCCAGGCACCTGAAGTCATACGCCCATTGATGGAGCGCTACTATGGTGCCAATAGCGATGGCCCGCTTCCGATCACTCGCGTTGAACTTATCCGCCATGACCGCGCGCCTGAGATGGGATCACCCCATTGCGTGTTCCAAGTTTCAGGACCTGGCATGGAGCAACCTCTGCCGGTCATGGTGGAGTCCAGCGCCGAAGGATGGAAAGTTGATTGGCTGACGTTCACCGAATTCAAGGACAAGCTCCTGCTCCGCTTTCTCCAAAGCTGGAGCGCGGAACCGGGACGATTTCATGTGATGATGCGCCGGACGCATTATTTTGACGAAGACGTTCCCAACCTCGACAAGAAATACTGTTTTGAGCTGACCCCGCCGGAGCCGGGTATGTCGGGATTTGTTTTTGTGCCGAAAGGAAATCTCCTTGCGCGCGAACTCGACAAATCGCTGGGCTGGGAAATCACCAACGTGGCGGCAGTTGTGGAATTGCAGTGGAGAAAACAAGATCGACTCCAGTGGGTGGAAATGACCGCTGTGCCGCAATACAACTGGCGCGGACCAGTCGCCAAAAAGACTGGAGCAGCAGCAGTTGAGTCGCCAGATGCTGTCAAGCCCATGCCCGTGGAGAAAGCGATGCCAGTCGAAGATGCGCCGCCTCAGTCAGATCTACCACGGATCTCGAAGAAATGACGCTAATTCCCGGATTTAGCAAAACGCGTTTTTACCAGCGCATCCCAGCCGCCGCGCAGCACAAAAATTTGCTCGATGGGCATTCTTTCAACCAAGTATTGACGAATCTTGCGGCTTGACTGGCACGAGCCGGAATCGCAGTAAACCACGATTGGTTTCTTGTTATCTTGCAGCACCGCGATGTTCTCGAACAGCAATTGATCTCTCTCCTGCTCATTGATAAGCAAGGCACCGGCCACGTGTTGTTTCTCGAATTGCGAGCGAACTCTCGCATCAATCCACAGGACATCACCTTTCCATTTCGCTTCGATTTGGGCAACTGTAACCTCATCCTCGGCCACCGGTCCGCTGTCCAGATACCAGGCTGGTGCGCGCGGATGAAAAAAATGAGTGCCCACCGCAGCGGCCAAAGAAAGAACGGCAAGAAAGGCTAACTCACGCCACGCTTTCATTTTTCCGCGTTCTCCCTGGCCTTTTTGATCCGCTCCGACTGCTCAGGCCGCACCACATTAAAAAATGCCAGTTGCCGCTGATACTTGAGAATCTTGCTGTCAGTCATGATCGTGACTGCGCCGATGGTAACATCCGCCGTCGATGTCGGCTTCACTGTGACATGATATTCGCGACCCGGCGTGACTTCTTTGTAACTGACCTTCACACTCTCCCGGGTGGATTTGACCTCCGAAATTTTCATCGGCTCTTTCCCGGTCATTTTGATGACGAAGTCCTTGGGATCCGGCTTCTCACCGACGACCCACTCCAGAAGTTGCGGCTCCACCATGACCATCACGGGCACGTCAATGATGGCCATGAGAACTTTATCAGGATCGGCCGGATCATCGGTGTAGATATGCAAAGCCTTCTCCTGCTTGCCGGTGAAACTGCTGACCTTGAACTTCGCCCGACCCGTCCCCTTTTCACCCGGCTGATAGACCGCCTTGTCGAGACTGGCTTCAAGACAGGAGCAACTGCTGTCCAAGCCAGTGATGCGGAGAGGTTTGTCACTTTTGTTGGTAAATGTGAAAGTGGTTTCGACCACCTCGTCTTCAGGCTTCGGATGAATTTCGAGCGGATTCTGATCAAGCACCAGCTCTGCATGAACGGCTGTGGTCAGGCAAATCAGAATATTTAGACAGAGCGGGTGCATGGTTCAGTTTAGCATGAGAAACGAGCACTTCATGCGGAAAGAACAACGGGGCGCATTGACGGATGCACAGGCTGCGTTATAGCCCCGCTGCACATGGCGCGCACTTCATCATCGCTCGGTCGCCGACTCTCTGTTCTTCTGCTGATACTGGCAGGTGCGCTGGCATGGCTCTATCGATCGAGTGAACTGGCCAAGCGTCCGATGCATACCGACGAGGCCATCCTCGGCATGAAGACCATTGATCTGTGGAAAAGCGGCCATTTTCAATACGACCCGCACGATTATCACGGCCCCTTGCTGCACTATTCCACGATTGGCGTCGGGCGCCTGCTTGGATGGAATCCTGAAAATGTCACCGAAGAAAATCTGCGGCTTGTCACCGCCATTTATGGCATGGGCCTGATCATCATCGCCATGCTGCTGGCAGACGTCATTTCTGTGACCGGATGCGCCTTCGCCGCCTTGTTCATCGCAGTGTCACCGATGATGACATTCTACAGCCGCTATTACATCATGGAGACGCCGCTGGTGTTTTTCTGCGGGCTGTTCATCGCCTCGCTGTGGCGCTGGTCGCAGTCAAAAAACATTCTGTGGCTTATCCTCGCTGGTTTTTCTTTGGGCACGATGCACGCCACCAAGGAAACATGCGTGCTCAATCTTGCCGCTCTGGCGGCAGGCTGCCTGGCTGCGAGCATCACCGCCAGATTCTTCACGAGACGGAGCAGTGATTATCTCTTCCGGGATTCCAAGCCAAATTTCAGCACCGCATGGATCGTCGTGCCGCTGGTTGCGCTGGTAGTTTCAGCCGCCTGGTATTCCAACTTTTTCAAGGACTGGCAATATTTGCGAGACAGTTTCCTGACGTATAAAAACTATCTCAGCCGCTCCGCAGGTTCTGGTCATGAGAAGCCTTGGAACTACTACTTCACGCTCCTGTTCTGGGGGAAGAATGCCCTTCATGTCTGGACTGAGGCGTTGATCGGCGGACTGGCGGTCATCGGAATTATCAGTGCATTCTTCAATACTCGGCGCCCGGCTCAGCACCGGACATTTCTCATCATTCTATCAGTGTATGCGATGGCACTATTGGTCATTTACTCTCTCATTCCCTACAAGACTCCCTGGGCCATCCTGGCCGTGGATCATGCATTGGCCTTGCTTGCCGGCGTCGGCGTGGCCTCGCTCTACAATCTTTTCCAATGGCCTCTGATCCGGGTCGTGCTCACCATCGGACTGACCATGGGCATCTACAATCTCTGCAGGCAAACGAGCCTAGCCACGGATTTCAACAAGGCGCCAGGGCCAAATTACAGCGTCCATGATCTGAATCCATATGTCTATTCTCACACCACCCCGAAACTTGTCGAACTAGCGCGGCAAGTTCATCAGTTGGCAGACTTGCACCCCGAGGGCAATAAAATGCCAGTGCAAGTGATCCAGTCGGAATCTGGATGGCCGCTCCCTTGGTATTTGCGGGACATGCCGCATGTGGGTTATCAATCCGGCATCCCGGCAAATCTCGATGCCGCCGTGATCATTATGGATCAGGATAAGCAGGATGACGTGCTCTCGCTCATCACTCCCCGGGCTATGCCCATCGATGATCTGGAAACTTTCGTCGGCCCACCGGAGCCGCCGAGAAAGCCGCAGCCCATTTACGAGCCCATTGCTTCATGCAGCCTGCGCCCCGGCGTGGTCATGAATGTGCTGGTGGAGAAATACCTTTGGACAAAGTTTCAGGAAACGCAAAACGCCAAGCCTTGAGGAATCTCATCATGGCTGACTCCCCTCAACTTTTTCGTTTTCGCCATACCGCAATGGCTACCTGTTTCGAGGTGATCATTCCTGATTCCGATGCCGACGCTGCTTATGCGTCCCAAGCATCCCAGGCGGTGTTCAATGAAATCGACCGGCTCGAGGATGAACTCAGCCGCTACCGGCCCATGAGCGATGTGGCGCGCATCCGGCAATTAAAATCCGGTGAAACCACGGTCATCGGACTCGCGACACTCGACTGCTTGGCTCTCGCGAAATCCGTCCATCAAGAATCCTGCGGAGCCTTCGACATCACGATTGGTCCGCTGATGAAACTTTATCGCGATGAAACCGACGCACCGAGAATTCCACATCATGAAGAGGAAGCCCAGGCTTTGGCACGAGTCGGCCTGAATCTGTTGGAACTCGATGAAGACACGAATTCGGTCAAAGTGAACGCCAGCCACATGATCATCGACCTCGGCGCCGTCGGCAAAGGATACGCGCTGGATCAATGCGCCGATGTCCTTGCGGACTGGAAGATCGCCAATGCGCTGCTCAACGCCGGAGACAGCACCGTCATTGGCATCGGTGCCGCCCCCGATCAAAGCGGCTGGACAGTTACTGCGGGAAACCGCGAGAAGATCGCGATTGTCTTGCAGAATAATGCCCTCAGCGGATCGGGTTTTCATGTCAAGGGCGCGCACATCATCAACCCGCGAACCATGCGCCCGGCACCACCAAAGTCTGATCGCACCTGGGCACTGGCCCCCACAGCGGCGCTATCCGATGCGCTATCAACGGCCTTCATGCTGATGACACGTGAGGAGATCGATGCTCTCTGCGCAAGACATCCCAGTGTCCAAGCGTTCTTGGATTAATCCCATCACAACAATCTTTCATGAAAGCCTTGTTCAAATTTACTTCGCTGGCGACCAGTTGCGGGTTGCTCATTCTATTTACGGCATCCCAATCCACTGCGGGCGATCAACCGCAATGGGGTTCCGCGTGGTCGCGCAACATGGTTTCATCGGAAAAGAATCTGCCGGATCATTTCGACCCCGCCACCAAGGAAAATATCCGTTGGATTTCCGAGTTGGGCACCGAAGGACACTCCACACCCATTGTCTCTGGAGGTCATGTTTACATCGGCACCAACAATGGCAATCCCCGTGATCCGAAGCACTCCGGTGATCGCGGTGTCTTCATGTGCCTTGATGAAAAGGATGGGACACTGATCTGGCAGCTCGTAGTTCCCAAACGGGACGAAGACAAATACTTCGACTGGCCCAATATCGGAATGTCTTCGCCCGCGACCGTGGAAGGTGATCGAGTCTATACAGTGACAAATCGTGGCGAGGTCGTCTGCCTCGACGCGATGGGCATGGTCAACGGCAACGACGGCCCTTTCTTGGACGAGGACGCACATATGACGCCACATGATCAGTCCAAACTAAAGACCGGCCCCCTAGATGCCGACATCATCTGGCTTTGTGATCTGCCTTCCGTTGCAGGCATCTGGCCGCATGACGGTGCCCACAGCTCAATTCTCATTCATGGCGATTACCTTTATCTCAACAGCGGCACCGGCGTGGACAACACCCACCAAGTCATCCGCACGCCTGACGCCCCCAGCTTGATCGTGATCGACAAACATACCGGCCAACTTGTTGCGCGTGATGACGAACACATCGCACCGGATATTTTTCATAGCACCTGGTCATCCCCTTGCCTTGCTCAGGCAAATGGCCGGACGCACATCATTTTCTGCGGAGGCAATGGCGTCGTTTACGCCTTTGAGCCGCTCAAGGAAAAACCCGGCAATCAGCTTGCAAAGCTGAAGTCAGTCTGGCACCTCGACTTCGATCCATCCGCTCCGAAGAAGGATATCCATACATATTTGAAGGACCGGCAGACTGGCCCAAGCAATATTTATGGCATGCCAGTTTTCCATGAAGGAAGACTTTTCATCGCAGGCGGTGGTGACGTCTTCTGGGGAAAAACGCAAGCGTGGCTCAAATGCATCGATCCGAACGGCGCAGGCGACATCACCAGCCATGCTGTCATCTGGACTTATCCTCTGAACAAGCACACCATGAGCACCGTCGCTATCGCGGAGGGTCTCATCTTCGTGACTGACACGCAGAATACGCTGCATTGCTTGGACGAGGCGACTGGCAAGGGCTTGTGGACGCATGAATGCAACGGCACTTTTTGGGCCTCTCCGCTTGTCGCCGATGGCAAGGTTTATGTTGGCACTCGCAAAGGGAATTTCTGCATCCTCTCAGCCGCCCGTGAGAAGAAGGTTCTGTGCAACTTGGAACTCAATTCACCGATAAGCGCCACTGCCACCGCCGCCAACGGAACCCTCTATGTCACCACGATGAAGCAGATCTTTGCCATCGCCCGGCCATGAGCAGGACGAAAAGTTCAGGGATGTCCGCTCCCGGAATTCAGAGAAGTTGGTGCGGATGACTTCCGTTTCATTTCAATTTTCTGCAACGCCCAATACATCCATGTGGTGAGCGCCAGCAGAATAAAAACGAGCACGGGCATGATTAAATTGGTAGAGCGCCT
>JAYVQB010000254.1:0-1847 GCA_043757085.1 Verrucomicrobiota bacterium | reverse complement strand
ATGGCTCGGCGCGACACTCCGGTGCTGCGCTCCACGGCAACAGCGCCGCCGTGACCCAATGCCTCTGCCTCGGCTGCGGCCCATAACCGTCGGAGACGTTCATCAAAATGCGGGGAAAGCCGTTCAAATCGTCGCTCAAGTTGTGTGGTGTCGTGCATGGAATACTTCATACACCATGCCCGACTAAAATGCGACACTTATTTCCTGACAAGCACTAGCCTCTATCTCGATCTCTACGACTCCATGCCGAAGGAGCTTATCTATCAGCGCGAATTGCTGGCAGGGAGATTTTAACTCGGCCCGCCTGACTGAAAACTCCACGCGATAAAGCGCGACTGCTTCTGCCCCTGCGACATTTTTATGATGTTGACCCGCTTCGCGCCCACGGTGTGAAGGATGCGGCGCAGGGCGGGGAGATGAGCACTTTTTGAAACGAGACTGGTAAACCACCGGCTCAGTTGAGGAAATTCCGTGCTCTCATAAATCAGGCGGCGGATGAAGGCCAGCTCGCCGCCGGTGCAACAAAGTTCTGTGGAATGCCCGGCAAAGTTTCTGACATCGTTTGTGGAATTGCCGCCGCTGAGCTTGGAGATTTTTTGCCGGGATGCAGCGATGACTTCCGACATGGATTTGTGGAATGGAGGATTGCACATAGCCAGATGAAACGTGTCTCCGTTTTTGATGACCCCAGTGAGACACTGCTGCGCCGATGGTTGCAGTCGAAGCTCGATGTTATTTGAAAGCAACGGGTGCGACTCAATGATCCGACGGCAATTTTTCAGCGCGGCAGAGTCGATGTCTGTGCCGACAAAGCTCCAGCCATATTCAATGACACCGATGATGGGGTAAATGGCACTGGCCCCAACGCCGATGTCGAGCACGCGAATTTCTTTGCCGCTCGGGATATCGCCGCCATCAGCGAGTAAGTCCGCAAGATGATGGATGTAATCCGCGCGACCGGGAATCGGCGGACAGAGATAGCCTGGAGGCAGGTTCCATTGCTCCAGACCATAGTGATGCTTCAGCAGGGTTTGATTGAGAGCCTTCACCGCATCTGGGTTGGCGTAGTCGATGGAGTCATCGCCGTAGTCATTGCTGCGAACAAATCGCGACAGCGTTGGACTGGTTCGCATCAATGCCGCGAAATCGTAGCGGTCGCGATGACGGTTGCGCGAATGAAAATTTTGCTTGGTTGAGGGAGACGGCATGGCGGGAAGGCAGGTGTTGCTCATGAAAGCTCCAGCAACACTGCTACCAAAGCACGGCGATAGGGACTTGGCATGGGAAGTTCGGCGAGCTTCGAAAACGGAATGATGAAATGATGATTGGCCAGAGCATCCAGTTTCCGTCGCGGCGCAGCGTGGACATGCAACGTGACACGATAGCGGGTGATCGTGTAGGTGCTTTGATGCAGCAGTGGCGGAAGTTCTGCGCATTCATCGAGTGCAGGCAGCTTCCATAAGCCAGTGCGTCGCGCACCGGTTTCTTGCTGGAGCAGGACGCCCGTTTTGGTCTTCTGCAAATACACGCGCTCGGTGACTTCAGTGATAACGGTGCGTTTTGATTTTACTGGAAGCGATGCGGGATCAATCGCTGCGCAGAATTTTTTAACCGGGCAAATGAGACACGACGGGGCTGCTGTTTTGCAGATGGTCTGGCCGAGTTCCATCAAGGCGGAGTTGTGAACTCGCGCACTGTCGGAAGCGTTCACGAGGATCTCAGCACGCTGCCAGAGAAGTTTTTTGCCGGCGGTGGAATCAATCGGAGTCGCATCGTTGTAAAGTCGGGAAAGCACACGCGCGACGTTTCCATCCACGATGGGTTGCTTGTCATCAAAGGCGAAGCTC
>JAYVQB010000253.1:0-7077 GCA_043757085.1 Verrucomicrobiota bacterium | reverse complement strand
TAAAATTTTGCAGACTGAATGCGGAAGGATCATGTTCTGCTCAATGACGTTTACGCGAACGGAAATAGGCTTTAAGCGCGGGGAGATAATCAGTGTCGGTGCGCAGCGGGATGCGCGCGACATTATTGCGTTGCAGCATCGCGGCGAGAAGATCAGCTCTTTCCTGAATACGCTCCGAATAGGCGGCGCGAACTCGGGGATTGGAAGTGTTGACGACAACTTGTTGTCGAGTCTCGGGGTCTTCCAGACAGACGCGGCCTACATCGGGCAGTTCAAGTTCGCGTGGATCCATCAAGTGAACGGCGACGACATCATGCTTCGCGGCACAGGCGCGCAGGGCGCGCTCCCATGTGGGCGGTTGTGGCGTGATGAAATCAGAGATGATAAAAATAAGCGAGCGATGCGCGATGCGCTGCACGGCCAGTTCCAGCGCGGGTTCCAGTGCGGTGCGACGACGACGCGGCTGGTAGTTGAGGATTTCACGAACGATGCGCAAGGCTTGCGCCGATCCCTTCTGGGCGGGAAGATAAAACTCCACTTCATCCGTGAACATAACTAGCCCCGCCTTATCTTGATTTTGTTGCGCGCTGAACGCGAACACTGCGGCCATCTCCGCCGCGCGCTCGCGCTTGCTATCATCACCGCTGCCATAGTCGCTGGATGAGCTGACATCCACAAGCAGCAGCACCGTCATCTCACGCTCCTCAATGTATTTGCGGATGAACGGCTCGTTAAATCGGGCGGTCACGTTCCAGTCAATGAAGCGCACGTCGTCGCCGGGTTGATATTCCCGGAAGTCATCGAACTCAATGCCCTGACCCTTGAATCGGCTGTGATACGCGCCACCCAAAGTCTCCTTCACGAGTCCGCGTGTGATCAGCTCAATGCGCCGCACGCGTTTCAAAATGCGCGTGATGCGATCGTCTTGAGCGGATGGAGCGGTCATGGCTTTGAAGATGCTGATCTTGAGTCTTCAAGTCTTGTCTCTTTTGTCTGCCGCTACGGAACTGGCAACTTATCCAGCAATTGCGCGATGATATCCTCGGTCGTCACGCCCTCGGCTTCCGCTTCGTAACTTAGAAGAAGACGATGGCGCAGGATGTCGGGCGCGAGGATTTTCACATCGTTCGGAGTGACGTATTCGCGGCCATTGAGGAAGGCGTTTGCTCTTGCGGCCAGCGCGAGATTGATCGTGCCACGAGGAGATGCGCCGCAGCGGATGAGGTTTTTCAAATGCGGAACGCTGTCGCCGGGATGACGCGTGGCGTGGATGATGGAGACAATGTAGTCTTTAATTTTGTCATCCATGTGGATGGCGTTCACGATGTCGCGGCTGTTCGCGATTTGCGCGATCTGGATGATGGGCGTGACTTCGAGATCGGGCTTCGATGTCGCCATGCGGTCGAGCACGAGGCGCTCTTCGGCCTGAGTCGGATAATCCACCCGCACCTTGAGGAGGAAGCGGTCGAGCTGGGCTTCGGGTAGTCGATAAGTGCCCTCCTGATCGATCGGGTTTTGCGTGGCCAATACCATGAAGGGATTCGGCAGCGAGTAAGTCGATTCACCGATGGTCACCTGACGTTCCTGCATCGCTTCGAGAAGCGCGGACTGAACCTTGGCCGGGGCGCGATTAATTTCATCGGCGAGCACCAGATTGGCAAAGACCGGTCCGAGGCGAGGGGTGAACGTGCCTTCGCGCGGATTGAAGATCATCGTGCCCACGACATCCGCCGGCAGCAAATCCGGCGTGAACTGGATGCGCTGGAATCTGGCGTGAAGGCAGGATGCCAGCGTGCGCACCGTAAGCGTCTTCGCCAGTCCGGGCACTCCTTCCAGCAGGACGTGACCGCTGGTCAGTAGCGCGATGAGCAGGCGGTCCACGAGATCTTTTTGTCCCACCAGCACCCGGGAAATTTCGGAACGCAAAGGTTCCACCCATACGGAGGCGACCTGTATTTGTTCAGTGGTAGATGGTTCGGTTTTGTCTGGTTGCGGGTTCAGGCTGGTATCCATGGGAATTTTGTCGAGGCTACAAAGACAACGTCACCGGGGCGAGCGTTCGTTTTGAAAAAAATCAAAACGGAAATCATGGCGTGGCCGATGGAACATCACCGGCCACTGCGCGCTGCCAGATGTAGCGTTGAAAGAGCACCTTCATCGCGGCGGTCATCGGCACGGCAAGAATGGCGCCGAGGAGTCCGCCGAGAATCAGGCTCCACGCAAACACAGATGCGATTACCGTCATCGGATGCAATCCCACCCTCTCTCCGACAATTCTCGGCGTGACAAACAGTCCATCGAACTGCTGCACAAAAACGAAAATCCCTGTGACTGCGAGAGGAAAGACCCACCACTGGTGATCAGCGCTGAACATCCAGCTCCCGCCCTGAACCGAGGCAATAATGACGGAGGGAATCCAGCAAATGGCCACGCCAAGATAAGGAATGATGCCCACAACGCAAAGGGTCAGGCCGATGAGCCAGCCGAATTTCAAGCCGAGCAGGCTCAGTCCGATGGCCGTGCAGACGCCGTTGATCAGGCTCACCACCAGCTGTCCGCGGAAGAAGGCGATGAGATAGCGGTTGATCTCCGTGAGCGTGCCCACGACCTCGTCTTTGAATTTAGAATTGCGCAATGGCACGTAGTCCGACCATTTTTCTTTGATCACAGGGCCATCCGTGAGGAAGTAATAAAGATAGAGCGGCACGATGACTAGCGAAACGAGAAAGCCGAACACGCCAAGGAACCCGCCCACGCTGGATTCGACTACTCCCCAGATGTTCTTCATCAGCGAAGGCAGTTCTTTTTGGATCCATTCGCCGTTGATGAGACTTTGAAAGGCATTGCTCTCGGCGGCTTGCGTTTCCGCCGGGGTCAATGGTTTGTCAGGTGTCGCCGGCAGGGCAGGTTTGGACTCTCCAACGCGGAGCAAGTCCAGACCATAGTCTTTGCGAAGATGATCGTTGATCTGGATCGCCCAGGTCGCGACCTTTTCCTTGGCCGTTATTGTGTATCCGGGCAACACCTTGGCCAGCTCCGCGCTCTGCTTGAACACGACTGGGATCACGATCAACAAAACGCCGGCGAACACGAGACTGGCAATACTGAACACCACCAGAACGGACTTGTGCCGTGAAAGCCCCCACTTCATCAGGCGTTCCACGACCGGTTCCAGCAGATAGGCCAGCACACCGGCCACTGCGAACGGGATGAGCAGGGGCTGAAGAAACGCAATGGTGCGCGTGCCCAGATAGATCACAACCACCAGGAGCGCGATGAGCGTAGCGATGCAGACCGCCGTGAGAGCAGTCCAGACCGTCCGGCGTTGGAATAAGCTGGGAATGTTGCGCATGATGTAATTCAAATTTTGCCGAATTGAATGGCTGCAATTTTCTCCGCCATGTCGTGCGTTGCAAGAAATACCAGCTCCACAGTGGCCGCGCGGCTCATGCGGGCCTTGATGGAGCGCACCGGCCCTTGGGCGATGCCGTCCACATAGGCGGAGACTGGTCGCGACTGCGGCTCCTGATTGATGATCTCCACGTCGCTGTCATTCGAGAGCAACGCGCTTTTCCAGTGTGAGGGATCCATCACATTGGATCCGACCAGCAACCACGCGGGCGTGTCCGCGAGCAAGGGCGACGCCCCCATGCTGCGGGCATAAGCCGTGGAGCCGGCGGCGGTTGCAACCAGCGCACCATCAGCCACGAGTTTTGACAATCGCGGCACGCCGTTCACGCGCACTTCCATCCACGCGCTCTGGCTCGTGCTGCGCTCCACCCAGGCGTCATTGAAAGCATATTCCGTTCGGGTTTGACCGTCCTCGGTTTCGATCTCAATGAACAAGAGCGGCAACTGCCGGAAGATTACTTCTGCTGGTGGGAATGTATCGGCGAACACTGGCTCCGGCGCATTCATGAGGAATCCGAAATGCCCCGCGTTCACGCCGAAGAATGGAAGCCGTTTGCGCCAGTGTTCACGAATGGCACGGAGCATGGAGCCATCGCCGCCGAGCGTCAGAATGAAGTCAGCGTCATTGCTTGAAGCGTGCAGCCCGAGTTGCTCGACCCATTGCTGCGCCCGCTCATTGCGCGGATCAGATTCGATCAGGCAATGCCAATCCATCAAGGTGCCGCGCGACCAAGTGGCGGGATTGTTTCCGCGATACAGACCGTAACGCTCGATGTAACGCGCGGCGCGCGGCGTGAGTTGATCCATCGCCGGGCGGCCATGCAGCAGACAGTCGCGGATTTCGCTGCTCGATGATGGAAGCTCCAGCGAAATCACCTCCGCGCGCGGCGGCAAATCCTTGTCGTCAATCTTGTGACCTGGTCGCGTCAGGACAATGAAATGCGAGCCATGCCACAAATCTTCGCCGTGCTCCCAGCCCGTATGAATCGCGCTCTGGCCTTTCGCTCCGCCCGCGATCCAGTCGGCCCCGACCACATGCCAGACTTCGCCGCCGGAGGCGTAACGTTTCTCCAGTTCGTGATTTCGCGTGAAGACGTTTTGTTCGAGATCAAACAAATCCACCACCACGCGCTCCAGGCCGCCGAATGTCAGATCGCACAAGGCCGCGCGAAAAACTCCCGGCACCGAGTTCACGCCCGGTTTGTCGGGGCGCGGTCCGCAAGGCACCACCCGCACCTCATCGAAACGCGCCGCCAGCATCTCCGCGATGCGGCGATGATGCAGACCGGGGGGATTGAAGCTGCCTCCGAAGAGCGCGATGCGGCGGGCCATGCGCGAATGTGGAGGCGGATGCGGACAGGACAAACAAAAAAATCACTACTGTATGTGCCGGACGCATCATTGCCCGGCTTCACTTTCGCCTTGCGTCGGGCGGCAAAGTCCGCACCCTTGCGCTCACATTTTATACCATGCAAAGCCTCTGGAACGATACTGAAGCCGCCACATTTGGCACTGACCCGCTGGGTCAGCGCGTTTACACATCTCGCTTGCTCGGACGCAACCCGGAACTTGTTTTGCACGGCGGCGGCAATACTTCGGTGAAGGTCGATGAGAAGGACTTTTTCGGCGACTCGGTGAGCCTTTGCTATGTGAAGGGTTCAGGCTGGGATCTCGCGACTATCGAGCGCGAGGGTTTCTCGCCGGTGCGCATGAGCGCGTTGCTAAAAATGGCGGAACTGCCCGCGATGACCGATGCTGACATGGTGCTGCAACAGCGTGCGGCGATGACGAATCCGAACGCGCCCGCCGCGAGCATCGAGGCCATTTTGCACGCGATCCTGCCGTTCAAATTCGTGGATCACTCGCATGCGAATGCGATTTCCGCGCTGACTTGCAGCGAGAACGGTGAGCAGCGTGTGGCTGAATGTTTCGGCAAGCGCGTGCTGGTGCTGCCTTATGTGATGCCAGGCTTTGTGCTGGCAAAGCAAGTGAATGAAGTGCTCAAAACGCGCGACCTGCGCAAGGAGGGTATCGAGGGCATTGTGCTCCTGAAGCACGGTTTGTTCACTTTCGCCGATGACGCGAAGGCGAGTTATGAGAAGCACATCGAGCTGGTGACGCTGGCAGAGGCGTGGCTTTTAAAACGGAGCGCGGGCCTTCAGCCCGCAAGTCTCCCGCTGCGGGCTGAAGTCCCGCGCTCCATTGATCTTCTCGCGCTCGCGCAGATTCGCAAAGCTGTCAGCGTGAAGCGCGGCTTTCCTCAAATCGCGCGCTTGCTCAATGCACCGGATCAAGTTGCTTACTCTGGCATTGGCGATGCCGCCACACGCGGACCGCTGACTCCCGATCACAGCATTCGCACCAAGCGCGTGCCTGCGGTCATCGGCGAGGACATCGAATCTGGCGTGCAGAAATTTGCTGATGATTACTCCGCCTACTTCAAGCGTCATGCCAAGGCAGAAACCATGCTTGATCCCGCGCCGCGTTTTGCCTTGTGGCAGGGGAACGGCATTGTTTGCTTTGGCGACACGGTGAAGGACGCGAATATTGTCGCCGACATTGCCACGCATACCGCGAAGACCGTGGCGCTCGGAGAAGCGACTGGCGGATGGTCGCCGCTGAGCGAACAGGACATCTTTGCCATTGAGTATTGGGAACTGGAACAGGCCAAGCTTCGCAAAGGTCCATCGCGCAAAGTTCATCAGGGCAAAGTCGCGCTAGTCACGGGCTGCGCAGCAGGCATTGGATTCGCCATCGCGGAATCGCTTACCGAGCAGGGCGCGCAGGTCATCGGGCTGGACATCGACAAAGAAATTACCGGCATCATGAAGAAGATCGGTGCCATTGGCATCGTGGTGAACCTTACCGAGGACCAGCCAGTGACGGACGCGATCAACTTCGCCGTGCGCGAGTTCGGCGGCATTGACATCGTTGTTTCCAATGCGGGCATTTTCCCAAAGAATGACTATCTCGATGTGATGGCGCAGACTGACTGGGAGCGCACCATCATGATCAATCTCACAAGCCATCAGAAGCTGATGAGCAAGGTGATACCGTTCGTGAAGCAAGGCATCGACGCCAGCATCATCTTTGTCGGCAGTCGCAATTTCAAAGCTCCCGGCCCCGGCGCATCGGCCTACTCATGCAGCAAGGCCGCGCTGACCCAGCTCTGCCGCGTGGCCGCGCTGGAGCTCGCGCCGCACAAGGTGCGCGTGAACATTGTGCATCCTGATGCCGTGTTCGATACCAAGCTCTGGACGCCCGAGGCTTTGCAGAAGAGCGCGGCGCGTTACGGCATGACGGTCGAGGAATACAAGACCAAGAACCTGATGAAAGTGGAGATCAAATCCAAGGACATCGGCAACATGGTGTCCGCCATGGCTTCGCCGTTGTTCGCAAAGGTCACCGGCGCGCAGATTCCGGTAGATGGTGGGAACGACCGGGTGATTTGATTTTAGTAGCAACTCAATGGAGATCGCGACAGTCATTCACCCGAATGGGAAGATGGGACTCCAGTCCCGTCAGAGTCAGGCGGGTCTCGAGACCCGCCGAACGCTGTCGAAGCTGGAGCTTCAACTTCCTATGCCAGACATGATATCGAATATCAGATGAGGGTTTTCAATTTTCAATACTAGGTAAATGCTCTCCCCGGAAGAAAAGCGTCTC
>JAYVQB010000252.1:0-1853 GCA_043757085.1 Verrucomicrobiota bacterium | reverse complement strand
GCCCTATGACAAATTGAGAAAGCCCATCAACATGGATGAGACGCTCAAGCAGTTTGACGCCCGCTTCGCCGCAGGCGATATCTTCCGTTCGGCCAGCGAGATTTGCGAGATGCATCTGGTGCGCGACACTGAGTCGTTGTCCGATTATACAAAAGACAAGATATGGCCCAATAACCTTGTCACCGGCGAGAATACCCGTGAGCGACCTTATACAAATATCTATGCGCGGACGACAACGCGATCGAACACGTATCAGGTTCACTACCGCGTGCAGTTGCTCCAGAAGGCGCGCTCGACATCTGTCAGCAAATGGAACGAGGCCAAGGATCGCATCACTGCCGAGCAACGGGGTTCAGTGCTGCTGGAGCGCTATCTTGATCCCAATGATCCTAATTTGCCCGATTATGTGGCCAATCCTTCCGCGGCTGGAGCATTGGACGACTATTACCGGTTCCGCGTGATCGGAAAAAAACTTTTCACTCCTTGAGTTGTTATGAATGTGCCGGTTCAACATCCTTTTCCAAGACGCCAGAGCGGGTTCACTCTGGTCGAGGTGACGCTGGCGGTGGGCATTACAGTGACTGTTTGTTTGACGCTTATGGGAATGATTCCTTATAGCATGGACTCCATGCACAAAGCCGCGCTAATATCCGCAGATGCGCAGGTGGTGCAGTCCATTACTTCCGACTATCAGATGCGGGACTGGGCCACAGTAGTCGCCCAAGGGGCCACCAATCAGGACGCCTACTATGATTACCACGGACTGCCCACCACCATGGGCGCGCTGGATGTAAGCTTTACCGCACGCACGCAGGTTCAGGCCGCTCCGATCCTCCCTGGCTCCACAGCGACCAACGCCCGCATCATGGCGGTATGGATCCAGGTTGTTAATGGTCGCGATATCAAGCTTTTCGACACACCTACACGCGTCCGAACCTACCGCACCGTGGTGGCGCAGATGGATCAGAAACCCTAACGATTATGAGACGAACGACACATTCGAATCAAGCGGCATTCACTCTGGTGGAGTTGCTTGTTTCCATGACGATCACCATGATCTTGGTCATGGTCATTTTTCAGATCATCAACAGCGCCCAGCAGACCTTGACTCGAACCAAGGCGCAGACGGAGGCCTACCGCGAGGCCCGTGCCGCATTTGAAAGCATGGCGCGCCAGCTCAGCCAGGCCACATTGAACAGTTATTGGGACTATGATGATCGGATCAATCCTAAGTTATATCTTCGTGGTTCAGATCTGCACTATGTTAGCGGGCCGGGCGAGAAACTAATCGGCACAGGGTTGAACATATCAGGGCATGCCGTATTTTTTCAGGGGCCGCTGGGTTATGCCAATGTTGCCAGCACCGATGCTGCCGCGGGATTGACTGAATTGATCAATGCCCTGGGTTATTACGCGGCTTATAACTCAGACATTCCGCAGCGACCGACTTTTCTTCAAACGGAAACAGTGACCAATCCTGAGAAAAAGCGCTTCCGGCTCATGGCTTACCGGCAGTCTTCAGACAAACTTGGACTCTATCAACCTTCTGCGGGCACCGGATCAGCGCCTTTGCTTTCTACGGCCACAACTTCTGCGGCCCTTTATTCATGGTTCCGCAGTGACCTGGATGCCAGCTCCCAGACGCTGGCGGACAACATACTTGCGGTATTCATCCAGCCGCAGCTCCCCGCATCCGCCGTGGTTCCTTATCTTTATGATACGCGGGCCCATCAACTTCCGTCACCAAGTTCCGGTGCCGCCCAGTCGCGTCATCAGCTACCGCCCGTGCTTAAACTCACCCTCATCGCTCTGGAGGAAAAATCCTGGGGAAAGATGTCTGCCACCGTATCGGA
>JAYVQB010000251.1:0-1859 GCA_043757085.1 Verrucomicrobiota bacterium | reverse complement strand
GCCGGCACCCCCATCCTCGGCGTGGATCACCTGCCGCTGGACAACAGCCTCAACGTGCTGCTCAAGCGCACGCTCGACATCTTCGGCGCTATCGTCGGCCTCATCCTCTCCGCTCCCATTGTCGCCTTCTTCAGCGCCGTCGTCTATCTTGAATCCCCCGGCTCCATCTTCTACCGCCAGCGCCGCGTCGGCCAGAACGGTCGCGCCTTCGACATCATCAAAATTCGCTCCATGAAACTCAATGCCGAAGCCGATGGCAAAGTAGGCTGGAGCACCAAGGAAGACCCTCGCCGTCTCCGCAACGGATCCTTCATCCGCAAATGGAACATCGACGAGCTGCCCCAGTTCTGGAACGTGCTCAAAGGTGAAATGAGCCTCGTCGGACCTCGCCCCGAGCGCCCCGAACTCATCAGCACCTTCAAGCACAATATCCCCCACTACAACGCCCGCCATCAGTCCAAACCCGGCATGACCGGCTGGGCCCAGATCAAGGGACTCCGTGGCGACACCGATCTCTCCGAGCGCATCAAATGCGACCTCTGGTATCTCGAAAACTGGAACCTCCTCCTCGATCTCCAGATCATGCTCCTCACCTTCTTCAAACGCGATAACGCCTATTGATCTAATCCTCTAAATAAGAAGGAGCGCGATGTGTGTCGCCAGACCACTCGCCAAGAATTGGGTTTTGTTGCGGCTACGTTCCAGACTCACAATAGGAGTGCAGGCTTCGCCATACTCGCCTTCTCATTGATGTCGTCTTCCACGTATGCGATCCTCATTGGGATGGAAGGCCGGCGTGGGAAATCATCATCAAGGACGAATAATTGGCAGGGGTGTCCTCAGCCATCCGCATCGCCGCCTTTAGGAGCGCTGCCGCCTTAGTGCGGTTTCGTCATAGAACTACCCGAAGCGCAAATTCTTCCTCGCTTCGCGAGAGGGAGTTTCAATCGCCGCACGAGGACGGCGGCACTCCCGGGTTGCGCTGGGAGCGCCGCCGTCCTCGTGCGGCATTCTAAAACCTCCGCGAAGCGGCTATTCTCTCCTACACAAGCCCCTCATCCAAGAGCACAAGAAAATTCTCATCGCACGAAGATTGCGGCTCATCCCTCACTTGTGCGTCATAGGATGATATTTGTCGCTATGCGAGAGGTTTTAGACGCCGCACGGGGACGGCGGCGCTCCCAAGGGTGCCGGGAGCGCCGCAGTCCTCGTGCGGCACTCTAAAACCTCCACGAAGCGGCTATTCTCTCATTCTTTCGTCATGGAATGATATTGGTTGCTGCGCAAATCCTTTGCCTAGCGTGAGCTTCCTAAATTGTCGCTACGCGAGAGGTTTTAGACGCCGCACAAGGATGGCGGCGCTCCCGGCGCTGCTCCACGGCCAGTTTTCCGCCCGTTTCACTAGACCGGCTTTCAAAGGATTTTCCTCCACATAGCGGATGGCGTCCGCGAGGTGTCGTTCGTCGCGCATGTAACGGTCGTGATACTCCCGCTGCCAGAAGCTTCCGCTGCGACCAAGAAGCTTGTTGGCCTGTTTCGCGACCCAGCTTTTCCATGAGTAAATGACATCTCCAAGCGTGTGGTCAGCTATGATCTGTGCAATGACGTGGACATGGTTCGGCATAACACACCACGCGAAAAGCCGGTAACGCTGGCCGTCTAAATGGAGCAAGGCATCCTGCATGATCTTGGCGATGCGCGGATCGCGCAGCCAGCAGGCTCCGTGGCCAGCATCGAGATACGCTTCGACTCGCTTGCGGCGGGCTGTGTCGCGCTGCGACTCTGACAATGGCAACAGTTCCATCGTCAAGCGGTCGAGCACGGACTGCGGCATGGCATCGACGAGGCGGAAGGTGATG
>JAYVQB010000250.1:0-1861 GCA_043757085.1 Verrucomicrobiota bacterium | reverse complement strand
GTTCAATAATTCTGTGCCGACTAATCCTCCATGAGCTTCAAAATCAACCGGCGCACAATCTGACGGCGCGGCATGTTATTCTCACGCTCGCAGGCTTCATCGAGATTGCGCAGGACACGCGCGATGATCGTCTCCACCGTGGCGGCGTCATGGATGATTTCATCCATCGAGGGATTCGCCGCCGGATGATGCTTGGCCACATCCTCCGAGAGCATGAAACGTCCGCGATTGAAGCAATCCACCAGCCAGATTTGCCCATCTTGCACGACACGCGCAAGGAAGTGCCCTGGGAAGTTGCAGCCTTCGATGTGAATGCCAAGACGTCGCCCCACCAAGATGTAAATGGCACACAAGGAGATGGGGTTGCCCATTCCCTTTTCCAGAACCCAGAAGAGATTGCTGTTATTGGTCGCGTAATATTCCGTGCTGTTGCCGCGCAATCTGGCTTCATTACCGCGCCCGCCAAAGAGATATTCCGAGAGCTTGCGCGCATCATCACCGCAGCCATCATTCAGCGCGATCTCCGCCAGCACATCAAGCTGGCGGGACAACTCTTCACCACGCGCCTTCCAGCCGCTGAGAAAGGCGGATATCTGTGACAGTGCCTCCTCCAGTTGAGCTTCGGGTGTGGAAAGCCAGCGCCAGGCCAGCCAGGTTTCCTCCAAATCCTCGCGACAGACCGGCGTGAGAATTTCCGCCAGCAATCGTTCCTGCTGGCTGTCGAGCGGCTCCGACAACGCGAGAAGCCTCTCCGGGAGATCGCGCCGCATGGCGGCCAATTCCTTGCGCACGGCATCACGCACCACAGACGATTCATCATCCAGAAGCTTCAACAAATGACTGAGGTCGGCCGTTCGGGGCATGTTGCATTCTACCAAGACCGGAACCTTCAATCAACCTACACTTGGCGTGTGTAGCAGAATTTGAACAGCGAATAGTCAACCTTTGGGTCTGCGTTATTTGCCTGAAAGGTGGCCACGCCAGTTCAACCACAATGCTGTCTTGCCAGCAACAATAATGCTGTCAAGATGAACAAATGAGAACCACGGTCACCATTGATCCTGATACCGAGAACTTGTTGCGCGAAGAGGTGCGTCGCTCGGGGCGCTCCTTCAAGGAAGTGCTGAATCTCTCCATCCGCCGCTCGTTGCTGCCCACTGGACAAGAAACCCGGCGCATCGGCATCACCCCACTTTTTCAGGCAGCTTTTCCTAGGGAGCTAAGTGAAACTGGCTACAACCGCCTAGCGGATGAACTGGAAGACGAGGTGACACTTCGGGAACTAGGCGCATGATCCTCCCCGACATCAATCTCCTTCTTTACGCCTACAACCCTCATGTGCCCCAACATGCCGCCGCCGCAAGCTGGTGGGAGGCGACCATGAACGGAGACGAACTGATCGGTCTGCCAAACGAAGTCAGCCTCGGCTTCGTCCGCATCGCCACCAACCCCCGCCTCGGTGCTGTAGCCGTCTCGGTGGATCGCGCCCGGCAAGTAGTTGAAACTTGGATTAATTTGCCCAATGTCCGTGTCCTCACCCCACCCGCCGATCACTTTGCCAAAGTGATGGCCTTGGTCACCCAAGCCATGGGTTCCGGCCCGCTCATCTCCGACGCCGTGCTCGCATCCTACGCCATAGAAAATCGCGCCGTCCTCCACACCAATGACGCCGATTTCTCCCGCTTCCCCACCCTGAATTGGCGTAATCCACTGGTGAATACCAAATGAACAAAAGCTGGCGTTTTTTCAGACATTGCCGCAAGAGCACCCGTTGATGACTGCCAGAAGTGTGAACTGAAAAATGGTGCGCGATGCAGGGTTCGAACCTGATGGCAAACCCTGTAAAATCAAGGGTTCCAGC